>NZ_JASCOS010000031.1:0-33326 GCF_029959705.1 Stenotrophomonas sp. PS02297
TGGTGCCGAAACGCTCGGCGTAATGCAGCGGGGGGGGCGGCAGGAAGCGGCGCAGGCGCGCCTGCGCGGCCAATACGTCGGCGACGCTGACGTTCATGTCGCCAGCGGCGGGTGCAACGGCGACGGGACGGCCACGGTCAGGCATGTACGTGGCCATGGCCCGGCGTGCGCGGCGGGCGTCGAAGAAGACGCCTCCGCGGCCGGTGGTGACGGGGGGATACCGGTACGTCGCCTACATCGGGGTTCATGCCGCTACCCCGGCGTGGTCCAGCGCCACGATCCGTACCGACTCGCAGTCATAGACCTTCTCCAGCTGCCGGCACAGGGTTTCCGGCGGGCGTTCGCCGCTCACTTCCATCTGCACGTGCCAGCGGCCGGCGCCGCTGGCCTCGCGGCTGCCGGCGATGTTGCGCGGGGAAAAGCCCCGGCGTTCGACCATGCCCAGCACGCGCAGCAGCGCGCCTTCGGCGGGCGTCAGCACCAGGTCAAGCCGGTATTGCATTGGAACTCTCCTGAGTGGCCTTGGCGTGGGCGGGGTTGCCTTCCAGCATGGTGCTGTTGGCGTTGTTCGGCGGCACCAGCGGCCACACGTTGGCGCGCGCGTCGATGGCCACGTGCAGCAGCGCCGGACCGGGGGTGTCGAGCAGCGCGGCCAGCGCGTCCTCGACGTCGGCGCGCTGGGTGATGCGCGTGGCCGGGATGCCGAACACCTGCGCCAGCGCGGCGAAGTCGGGGTTGTCGGACAGGTCGATCTCGCTGTAGCGCTCGGCGAAGAACAGTTCCTGCCACTGGCGGACCATGCCCAGCGAGGAGTTGTCCAGCAGCACGATCTTCACCGGCAGGCGGCAGCGGGCGATGGTGACCAGCTCCTGCACGTTCATCATGAAGCTGCCGTCGCCGGAGACCAGCACCACGGTGCGGTCCGGGCAGGCGAACTGCGCGCCCATCGCCGCCGGCAGGCCGAAGCCCATGGTGCCCAGCGCGCCGGAGGTCAGGTGGTTGCGCGGGTGGTTGAAGCGGCAGTGCTGGGCCACCCACATCTGGTGCTGGCCGACGTCGCAGGCGATGACGGCATCGGCCGGGGCCACTTCGCTCAGGCGCTTGAGCAGCGCCGGCGCGTAGATGTCCTGGCCGGGCGCGTCGTAGCGCGCGGCGAACTTCTCGCGGTTGGCGGCGCAGCGCGCACGCCAGCCGTTGCAGTTGCCGCGGATGCCGGACAGCGCGCGCAGGCCGGCCTTGAGGTCGCCGGGCACGCCGATGTCGGCATCGCGCAGCTTGCTGATCTCGTAGGCGTCGGCATCCAGGTGGATGACGCGCGCGAACGGCGCGAACTCGGTCAGCTTGCCGGTGGCGCGGTCGTCGAAACGGGCGCCGACCACGATCAGCAGGTCCGACTCCTGCACCGCCATGTTGGCGGCGCGGGTGCCGTGCATGCCCAGCATGCCCAGGTACTGCGGGTGGTTGGCCGGCAGCGCGCCCAGCCCGCGCAGGGTCAGCACGGTGGGAATGCCGGAAGCCTCGACGAACTGGCGGAAATCCTCCACCGCCTCGGCCAGGGCGATGCCGCCGCCGCCGTAGATGACGGGCTTTTCGGCCGCGGCGATCATCTCCACCGCCGCGGCCAGGCGCTGCGCGTCCGGCGCCGGCACCGGATCGACCGATGCCGGCACGTGATCGGGCAGGTGCGTTGCATCGGCCAGCTGCACGTCCTTGGGCAGGTCGATCAGCACCGGCCCCGGGCGGCCCTCGCGGGCGACGCGGAACGCCTCGGCCACCACCTGCGGCAGGTCCTCGACGCTGCGCACCAGCCAGCTGTGCTTGACGATGGGCATCGTCATGCCGAACACGTCCAGTTCCTGGAACGCGTCGGTGCCCAGCAGCGGCGTGCCGACCTGGCCGGTCAGGCACACCATCGGCACCGAGTCGAGCATCGCGTCGGCGATGCCGGTGACCAGGTTGGACGCACCCGGGCCGGAGGTGGCCACGCATACGCCGACTTTGCCGCTGGCGCGGGCGTAGCCGTTGGCGGCCAGCGCCGCGCCCTGCTCATGGCGCACCAGGATGTGCTTGAGGGTGGAATCCACCAATGCGTCGTAGAACGGCATGATGGTGCCGCCCGGATAGCCGAACAGCGTCTGCACGCCTTCGGCCTCCAGGGCCTGCGTCAGCCAGCGTGCGCCATTGCGTGGCGCGCCGTGGACGGGAGTGTTCATGCAGCGACCTTGACCTTTGCTCTGTGCGGGTGGGGGACCGCGCGGTTACGCGTTCTGGGACTGCAGCCAGACCATCTTGGCGCGCAGCTCCTTGCCGACCTTCTCGATGGGGTGCTCCAGGTCGGCCTGCTTGAACCGGTTGTAGTTCGGCAGGCCCGCTTCGTATTCGGCCACCCAGTTCTTGGTGAAGGTGCCGTTCTGGATGTCGGTCAGCACGTCCTTCATGCGCGCCTTGGTGCCGGCGTCGATCACGCGCGGGCCGCTGACGTAGTCGCCGTACTGCGCGGTCTCGGAGACGAACTCAAGCATGCGGGTGATGCCGCCTTCGTAGAACAGGTCCACGATCAGCTTCAGTTCGTGCAGCACTTCGTAGTAGGCGATCTCCGGCTGGTAGCCGGCTTCCACCAGGGTCTCGAAGCCGGCCTGCACCAGCGCCGAGGCGCCACCGCACAGCACGGCCTGCTCGCCGAACAGGTCGGTCTCGGTCTCTTCCTTGAAGGTGGTCTTGATGATGTTGGCGCGGGCGCCGCCCAGGCCGGCCGCGTAGGCCAGCGCGAACTGCTCGGCCTTGCCGCTCCTGTCCTGGTAGACGGCGTAGATGCACGGCACGCCGCGGCCGATCTCGTATTCGCGGCGCACCAGCGCGCCCGGGCCCTTGGGCGCGACCAGCACCACGTCCAGGTCCTCGCGCGGGGCGATCATGCCGTAGTGCACGTTCAGGCCGTGGGCGAACAGCAGGCATGCGCCCTGCTTCATGTTCGGCGCCAGCACGTCCTCGTAGAGCTTCTTCTGCACCATGTCCGGGGTCAGCACGGCGACCAGGTCGGCGTCCTTGACCGCGTCGGCCGGGGTCTTGACCGCGAAGCCGTCGGCCTGGGCCTTGGCTTCGGTCGGGCCGCCCGGACGCAGGCCGACAGTCACGTCGAAGCCGGATTCACGCAGGTTCAGGGCATGGGCGCGGCCCTGGCTGCCGTAACCGATGACGGCGATCTTGATCTGGGGCAGTTCGTTGGAGCTCATGGGACTTGGTTCCTTGCAGTGATAGATGGAGCGCAAAAGAAAACGGCCGTCGCGTCAGGAGTCAGGACGCGGCGGCCGCCGGGGGAGGAGGGAGCGCCATGCACGCCGCAGCGGTGCGCATGGCATCGCGGGCGGTGTGTTTGTGCGTGGCGGTATCGGTGATGAACATGGTTTCAGTTGAAATGGATGCTGGAAACGAAAAACCCCGCACCGGGGCCGGTGCGGGGTTTTTGATCGAATCTGGCTTTTTTCTGCTACGCGCCAGCTCGTCCCGCACCTGTGGGTTCGGTAATAAGCACGAGTACGAGCAGCGACGCCGCGGCGGAGGCCGGGGTGCGGGTCGGGTTGGCGGTGGTGTGGCGTTGCAGCATGGGGTCGAGATAACCACGGCGCTTTCGGCGTTGTCAAGCGTGGCGACGGATCGCGGCCGCGCGCCTGGCCGTGATCTCCGGAAACGGTTGTCGCTGCGGCATGGTTGCCGTTGAAAGTGGTTTGGTGGCGATCCGGAGGGAGGCGGATGCCAGGCTGCATGCGCGGATCATGGGCGGCTTCCGGGCTGTGGCCGCCGCGTTTTCCATCGCGGTGGCGGCTGCGCTGGCCAGCCGTTGGGCATCCGCCCCCCGCTGTGCGGCCGCGGAGATCGGACCGTCCGTTCGCCGCAAGGTGGGTGAAAGGATTTGAAAGCGAGTGATGGGAACCTGGCGCTTTTCACGGTTTGGTTAGTGAGGCCCGCGAAAACGGCGGGCCGTCAATCCGAACGTTGGGGAACCGCATGAATCGTTTTCTCGCCTGCCGTATGGGGACTGGAAGCCCGTGCATACCATCGACTTTCGCCATGGGGGCGACGCCATGAGCGCGTGGCCGGGCAGTGCCCATCCCATGATCCGCTTGCTGGGCGAGTGCCGCATCGGCAGCGCCGGGCAACCGGGCCGGCTCGTCTACCGCAAAAGCTGGGCACTGCTGGCCTATCTGGCGATCGAGCGCACGCGCGTCCATCGCCGCAGCCGGATCGCGGCGATGCTGTGGCCCGACCTGGCGCATGGCGCCGCACTGACCAATCTCCGCCAGGTACTGACCGACCTGAACCGCGCGGTCGTGGCGGCGGTGGGCGAGGGCGTGCTCCTGATCGACCGTGAAACCGTGCGCCTGTGTCCGGACGCGTCGCAGGGGCTGTTCGACATCGACCTGCTGGAGCCGGCCCTGCCGGCCGGCGTGCGGCCGCGGGAATGGCTGGAAGAAGCCGGCGAACTGCTGGAAGGCGCAGTGCCGGAGCGCTGCGACGAATTCAGCGAATGGCTGCCGGGGGCCCGGATCTGGGCCCAGCAGCGCCTGCTCAGGGCGCTGGAGCGCGCGCGCGATGATGCGGCGGCCGCCGGCAACCTGGATGCCGCGGTGAACTTCGCCCGCCGGCAGGTGACGCTGGACCCGTGGGACGAGGCGCAGCAGCGGAGCCTGATGCGCCTGTATGCGCACCGCGGCGAGCCGGACATGGCCCTGGATTGCTACAGGCTCCTGGAGCGCGGCCTGGAGCGGGAACTTGCGGTGCAGCCACAGGCGGCGACGCGGACCCTGGCGATGGAAATCGCGCAGCGACGCGCGCATCCGGTGCCGCAGCGGGGGTATGGCCGCGCGCGTCCCGTGCATGCGGCGGACAAGGCGCTGCGGGCGTGATGCGTCAACTGCCAAGCGACGACTGGCGGGTCTGACGGCAAGCGGATATCGCGCGCCGCGCCAGCTCCCGGAAAACCAAAACAAGCCGCCATCGATGTCCGGTGGCGGCTTCCTGCGTTGGCCGTACATCCTCGTTCCAGTGCGTGCGACTTTCCTGTCCCGGCCATGCGCGGCGGTGCCGGGAGCCATGCCCGTGCGTCTCCGGGTATGAGGCGGAGACACGCGACAGCAGGCCGCCCGCGACGCTCCGGATCGCACCAGGTGGCATGCGCGCTTACCCCTCAAGGTCCGGTGTACTGGAGATTCCTGGCCGCGGTTCGCACGGTGGCATCGGGGAAGCCACCGAGCATGTCCGCACGGCGGGCGTTGCTGACGATCTCGTTTTCCACGCGCTGCGCCTCGGCAGGGAAACGAGCGGCGAACTCGTCCCGGTAGCGCCTGGAGCTTTCGGCGTAGATGCCGGCTTCGACCAGCGCGGCGCCGGCGGCAATCGTGCTGCCGACGGCGGTGCCGATGCTGCCGCCGGCGACGGCCACGCGCCAGTTCCAGCCGCCATAGGTCTCGAACATCTCGGCGATGGTGTCCAGGGTCTCGGAGGTGGTGTTGATGAGGTCGGCGGTGGCGTCGATGAGCGCCACCGAGGCGTTCATGGCTTCGGCCACCCCCAGTTCGACCATGATGTCCAGTTGTATTTTGTGGTTTGCCATGGCCGGTGTGGTCAGGCGGGCGGCCATGGCTACGTTGGCGTGGGCGTAGAGTGCCGGCGCGTAGTGCTCGCCGCAGCGCAGGCGGCTCCACAACTGGTCGATGCCCACGGCGAGCACCTTGTCCTGGTAGTCGTCCACGCCACCGCTGGGACGGCGCGGAGACTGGAAGGCCGGCGAGGTGGCGTCGTGTGTAGGCGAGAGCGGGTTGACGATGGCCAGGGCGTAGGCGACGTTGCCGGCAATCTGGCCGGGATCCAGTTCGCGGCGGGTATGCACGTGCTGGGCGCTGGCCGGCAGCATCGCCGCGTTGCGGATCGCATCGCAGAAATCCATGCTGTTCACGCTGTTGCGGCCGCTGTGCGGGAGATTGTCGCAATCGACCGTGGCGAGATCGCAGTTGTTCCAGGGCTCGATCTTGCTGAAGGGAGTGAGCTGCGGAGCGTTGAGGGTCACCTGCAGCGGAACGGCTTGGTCCTCGATATGGGCCAGATCGGCCTGCAGCGGGGTATCGACGTTGGCCACGCGCTGGGTCGCGGTGCTCCAGCCGGCCAGCGGCGCGCTGTCGCCGGTGCGGCGCAGCACGCCGTAGCGGATATTGCCTGCACGATTATCGGGCAGGCTCAGGGTGCGCCAGGGCAGGGTGCCGACTTCACCCTGGGCGCAGTCTTCGTGGCCGTCGCTGAGGGGGCTGGCCGGACACGGTAGGCGCGCGTTGATGGCGGCGTAGCCCATCATCGCGTCGTCGGCGCGCTGCAGCAGGTCGCGCTGGGCCACCTGGCTGCGCTCATGCGCGGTGTCGCTCAGCCAGCGCGTCAGCAGGACGCCGATGATGCCGAGGATGACCAGGGCGACGGTCAGTTCGATCAACGAGAAGCCGTGCTGCCGCGTGCCGGTGATGACGGAGGAAGGAGGCGTCATGGGTTCAGTCCTGCGCGATCCAGGGTGAGGGTGGTGTCGCGGGCGTCCTGGTAGAGCGTGTCGACCTTGTTCATGAAGTTCCTGACCTGGTCGCGCCGGGTCTTGGCGTCGTCCACGGCATCCTTGGCTTCATTCAGGGTCTTGATGGCGCCTGCCAGGCTTTTGGCTGCCTTGGCGATGGATACCACCGACTTGGCCAGTTGTTTGGCGCCTGCGGAGATGGTCAGTCCGTCCGGTGGCCAGCCCGAGGCCAGCAGGGTGATGGCGATGGCCTCGTTGGTGATGGCCTCGGCCATGGCATAGACCGCCAGCGCGAGGCCGACACTGGCTTGGTCGCGGGTGGTTTCGGCGATGTGGATGTCGAATTCACGGAATTCGAAGTTGAACTTCGTCATCGCCAGCGAACTCCACGCCGATTGCGCGGCCTGCGCGCCGCCCTGGGTGCGGGCCAGGCGGTCGGTGCAGGACAGGCGGCTGGCCAGTTCGCCCGGGCCGGCGGCGACCGTGGCCAGATCGCTGGCGGTGGAGGTTCCGGGCATGCTCTGCGCCGCCGGCTTCCATTGCGCGTCGGCTTCGGCGCGGCCATGCCCGGCCATGCCGGAATGGCCCAGGTAATAGGCCAGAGGCATGCCCAGTCCGGCCAGTGGAACGCTGCTGCGCTGTTCCAGCAACAACTGCATGCAGAAGTCCAGGCCGTTGCTGTTGGCGGCGATGGCCAGCGGGTCGGCCTCGGGAAGCAGCGGATCGAATAAATTGCCGGGCGACGGGACCAGGCGCGGCTGGACCTGGTAATGGATGCGCATGCGCGAGGGCAGCCCCAGGTCGGCCACCGGCAACCAGCCGTCGGCGGCGCCGGTGCCGCGGCCGTTGCCATCGGCGTCGGCCGAGGGCAGGTGGCCATTGCTGCGCATGTAGCCCAGCAACGCCTGTTCGGCCTGCGCCAGTTCCTGCTGCTGGCGCTCGGCGTCGAGCACCTTGCTGCCGAGCGGCAACAGGGTGAACAGCAGCACGGTCAGCAATGCCGCGATGGCCAAGGCCACGGCCAGCTCCACCAGCGTGAAGCCGGTGGTGGGCGTGCGCGGAGCCGGACGCCTCATGGCTGCACCAGCGGCTGCGGGCCCGCCGAACCGCGCGAATCGGCCCATTCCAGCGCAGGTTCCGCGCCGAACGCCATGGGGATCTCATCGCCGCCATTGGCATTGCCGCTGCGCATGTCCTCGTATTCCTGTTTCAGCTTTTCGTACTGGTCGCTGAGATCCTTGTAGTGCTTCTCGGCATTGCTGGCGCCCAGCTTGGCGCGCTTCCAGTCCTCGAAAGCGCGGCTGTAGGGATAGCGCTGGCAATATAGCCCCATCGGATAGATATCTTTTCCCCACCAGTCTGCGGTATTGCCCCACCAGCTTCCGGTTGGCCACACCCAAAACATGTCATTGACCTTGCGTCCGCCCCCGAAGTATTTGCACAGTTCCGGGGGCATCAATTCATACAATTGCAACTCTTTTCCCAGCACTTTCACTTTGTTGGTGATCATCAATGGGGGTTGAGTGTTTGGTGATGCGTCGAAAGGTTCCCGGGCATACCACGGCAGGCTGCGGGTTCCGTTGGCCTTCCTGGTGCAGGTCTTGGGTATCGTCACGATGACTGGATGCCAGTAACGGCCCGTTGTCTCGGTGGCTTCCACCCAGTAGCCATGATCTTCCGGATACGAACAGTCGTATTGCTCATCGTAGCTATAGGTTTCGATGACAGGGGTACGTGCCCAATCGTATTGGATGGTGCCGTCCGCTTTTTCGGTGGTCTGGATGGCCCACTCGAACCAGTTGTAGCTGGGACCGGTGGGGTAGGTCAGCCAAGGCGCTTCCTTGCGGCTGATCCGCTCGTTGTAGGCGTTGCGGGCGCTGTCCATGTCCTGCTGCAGCCTGCCCTGTTCGTCTTTCAGCGCATTGATCCGGCTCTGCATGTTGGGCCTGCAGACGGCATCCGGCTCTTTATCCTGTGGATAGGGCGGTGGTTGCAGGGTTTCGACCCAGCCATAGTCCTTTTCGGCATCGCTGCCGCTGCGGTCGGTGCAGTCGGCATCACGGTAGCGGCCGGTGCCGGGGCTGAGGGCAGTGCAGACGCGCTTGGGTTCCGGTTTCTGGCAGGTGTCTATGTAGAGCACCGTGAGCTTGGCGTTTTCGCACTTCTGCTGGGTCATGGCGGTGGTGGGGCGTGCGCCGCAATGCTGGTTATCGTCGCGCTGCGCCTCCATCTTGGACAGGATGCCGCCCCTGTCGAACCAACTTTTGAAGTTGTCCTCGCGTAGTTTTATTTCCTTGTCCAGTTCTTCCTTGCGCATGCGCAGACTGGACCAGCCCTGGGCGAAGGTGCGCAGGGCGATGGCGTCGACGACGGCCTGATCCTGGTTATAGACGTATTCGGTGATCTCCACGCGGTCGCGGTCGCCCTTGCCGCGGGTGACGGTGACGGTCTTGTTGGAATCGTTCGGATCCGGTTCGGTGATGGTCTCGGTGCCGACGTACGCGCAGTCGCTGCCATTGAGCACGTATTCGCCCTTGTTCGCTCCGACGTACGGGCATTCCACGCGGACCTGGGCCTTGCCGTAGCGGCAGTTCTTCCAGTTGCCGCCGCAAATCTGCGTGCGTGTCATTTCCACGTCGATGCGCTCGACGATGCGGCCGTTCTCGGTCAGGTCGCCGTTATTGGCCACGCCCACGCCCCAGGGAGCCAGGCGCCACTCTTCGAGTGCGTCCACCTGCTTCAGCAATACCTTCCAGTTTTTCTCGGCTTCCAGGGTCTCGTCCTCCAGCCCCTTGCGTGGAGCGCCGGCTTCGTATTCCGGCTCATAGAGCGGGTTGCCGCTGCTGTCGTGCATCGGGTTGCCGTCGGCGTCGAGCTTTGGAATCAGGTTGCCGCTGTCGTCGTGACGGTAAACGATGCGGTATTTGTCCTTTGGGTCGTCGCCGTCCTTCCAGTCCGGGTTGAGCTCGGTCTTGACCACGCCCTCGTCGCTGGTGCAGTTGCGGGCCCACAGCGTGCACTCGAGCTGTCGTCGAGCCTCATCGGGATTGCTGACTGGCGGGATTTCGGACTTCTTCGCCAGATCGCGCGCCTTGATCGTGGCCGCCAGCGCCGCCGTGACTAGCGGCAGCGAAGCCGCCTTCTGCGCCAAGGTCACGCCCTTGGCGCCCAGGCCGACGATGGAGGTCACCACCGCTGCGGTCTTGAGCGGCACTTCGGCGCAGGTCGCGCCCAGCGAGGCGATGCAGGTGACGATGGAGCGGACCAGCGACACCGAGGAGGTGATCAGCGTGGTGATGTTGTCTGACAGGCTGACGGCGGTAGTCACCAGCTTGAAGATCACCGATATCTGCGCCGCGACCGCACCCTGCAACGCCGATTCGGTCGCGTCCATGTTGCTGGCCTGCAGTTCGCCAAGCGCATCGTGCAGGGTGACCGCCGCGGCCAGCACGTCCATGCCCGCCAGCGAGACGTTGTATGGCGTGGCGGTGGCCGCCGCTGCGCCGGGCAGGCCCAGCGGAGCGGCATAGGCGCGTGCGACCGGCGCTGGCGCCGCGCCGCCGAGCAGGCGGCAGCCGAGCATCTGTCCGGCGCCATCGAAGGTACGCACACGCACGCGGTCGTCGTAGCCGCTGTCCCATTCCTGCCACGGCGCCGCCATCTGTGTGCTGCCGGTGTTGGCGTCGTCCAGGCGCGATTGGCCGGACTGCGGGCCGGCGGCGGCGATGCCATAGGCGACGTTCCACGGTACGCCGGCGGTGCCGGCCTTGGCCGGATCGTGCGGAAGGGCCTGCACCAGCTCCAGCGTGCGGCACAGGTCCAGCCCGTTGATGGCTTCGAACTGGCGCGTGTCGTCGGTGGGTTCGCCTTTTTTGTCCTTGATGACGATTTTCCGTGGCGAGCCGTCGGTCAGCGGCGGCTGGTAGGTGTTGCCCGGAGCGGTAAGGTCCAGATGCGCGGAGGCGTCGCCGCGGTAGACCATGTAGGCCACCGGGCCGATCCGCATGCCGCTGCCGGAGGCGCCAAGCAGGGTGCGCGCCGGCAGCCAGCCCTTGGCGTTGCCGGAGGCGCAGTTCTCCTCGCCGTTGGCGATGTCGGCGGGGCAGGGCAGACGCGCGTTGGCGGCGGCAAAGGCGGCGATGGCCTCGTCGGCCCAGCGCAGCGTCTGTTCCTGGGTGATGGCCTGCTGCGGCGCGCGCTTGGCTTGCAACAGCACGGCGCCGGCGGCCAGCGCGGCGCCGACGAGCAGAAGGACCAGCATGACCTGCAACAGGCCGAAGCCGGCCTGGACGGAACGCCGGTTGCGAGGGTGGAGTGCGGAATCCACGGGGAAGGACAGGTTCATGATGGTCGTCCTGGAGTGCCGGGAGTGCATGCGGAGGGCGTCACTGGTTCATGCGGACGTAGCCGGTCATCACCGCGACCTGGGCGTCGGGCGTGTAGCCGCCGTTGTAGTCCTGGCGGTTGTCGCGGCTCCAGGGATTGGCGGGGGGATTGGTGGTGCTGATGGGATCGACCTCGCTGTGCCGGTTGATCTCGCGCATGCGTCCGAAGCGCGCATCGACGCGGCCGTCGATCCGTGCATCGAGTTGGTTGGCCAGCTCGGGCGTGAGCCCCTTGAGGACCATGACGTTGCGCACGCGCGTGCGGTAGCCGCTGGCGACGTCCGGTTCGGCCCAGTTGCCGAGGTTGACGAAGCACACTTCCAGTTCCTGCGGGTTACCCTGGCTGTCGCGGTAGACATAGCGGGTCTCGGCGCCTTCCGCGCGACCCTGGGGCAGGCTCACGCCGCGTCGGAGCATGTCGTTGCGCAGTTCGTCGCGGCAGAGTTCGCGTCCCAGCTGGTTGTAGATCCGCCCGCTGGGATTGGCCGGGTCGTCGCCGGGCACCACGCCGCTCTGCTGCACGTAGCGGTCGTAGGCGACCATCCAGCCCTGCACGAACTCGCTGCCGATGCGTTCGGCCTCGGCGCTGCGGTAGACGTCGCGGCCGACGCTGACCGCGCCGATGATCAGCGCGATGATCACCAGCACCACCGACATCTCCATCAGGGTGAAGCCGGCTGCCGACGGCAGGGGACGGGTAGGACGATGCATTGCGGGATCCTCAGAACTGCGGGGAAGCGATGGCCTGCTTGACCAGGTCGTAGACGGGCAGCAGCAGGGCGACGATCAGGAACACGAACATGCCGCCGGCCAGCAGCACGACCACCGGCTTGATGACTTCGGACAGGTTGGTGATCAGCCGCTGCAGGCGCAGGCTGTACTCGGCCGACAGGCGCGCGAACTGCGAATCGAGCGTGCCGGTTTCCTCGCCCACGCCGATCATGCGCACCATCATCGAAGGGAAGCCGCCGACCTGGCGCATCGCCGCCGACACGCGGTCGCCGCGCTCGAGCACCTGGCGGATGGCGATGATGCGGTCGCGGTAGTACTCGTCGCGCATGGCCCGCTCCATCACCTGCAGGCTGCTGACCATGTCCACGCCGGCGCGGATCAGCAGCGCCATGTACTCGGTGAAGAAGGCCAGGCCCGAGGAGTACATGATGGTCCGGGCGATGGGCAGCTTGTGCAGTGTGTAATGCGCGGCACGGCGGAAGCCGCGGCTGTAGCGCCAGGCCACCCACAGCACGAAGGCCGACACCAGCATCGCGCCGATGATGAAGCCGATGTGCCCGATCAGCCATTCCGACCCCTTCATCACCGCGATGGTCAGCGGCGGCAGCTTGGCGTTCATCTGCTTGAACAGGTCGGCCAGGTTGGGGATGACGTAGTAGATCCAGAAGCCGCCGGCGGCGAAGATCGCCGCGAACACGAAGGCCGGATAGATCAGCGCCTGGCGCGTGTCGGCGGTCATCTTGGCGATGCGCTCGATGTGGTCGGCGGCCTCCATCAGCATCTTGTCCATGGAGCCGGTTTCGTCGCCGATCATCACCAGGTTGCGTACCGTTTCCGGGAAGGCATCCGGGTAGCGCGAGAATGCTTCGCTGAAGGTGGCGCCGGCATCGAGTTCGTCGAGCAGCCGCCGCGCCAGCTTGGCCGGGTTGGAGGGGCGTCCGCCCCCAACTTCATTGGCTACCGCGCGCAGGGCTTCCATGATCGGAATGCCGCTGGACGTCATCACGCCGAGGTCGCGCAGCATGCCGGCCAGTTCGACCGGTCGGATGCTGGGCTTCACCAGCTGGAAGACCGAGCGCTGCGCCTCGGCCAGCCAGCCTGGGAACCGGTACAGGGTCAGCACCACGGCATCGAAGTTCTTTTCCAGCCACATCCGTGCCGACGAGTCGTGCTCGACCGACAGCTGAGTGACGCCGCTGCGCACGCGGCCGCTGGAGAGCAGCAGGCGGTAGTAATAGACGTTCATGGCGCCGGCCCCACGCCGGCCACGCGCATCACTTCCTCGCTGGTGGTCTGGCCGGCGACGACGCGCGCCTTGGCTACGTCCTCGATGCCGCGGAAGCCGGCGTTCATGGCCAGGCTGCGCAGCGTCTCGCGGCTGACGTCGTCGGCGATGCCGTTGGCCAATGCCTCGTCCACGACCATGATGTCGTATACCGGCAGGCGCCCGCGGAAGCCGCTGCCACGGCAGCGTTCGCAGCCGGCACCACGCTTGCCGCAGCTGCCGGCGGGCAGGTCCAGCCATTCCAGTTCGCGCTCGCTGAACGGAACTTCATGGACGCAGAACGGGCAGTTCTGCCGCACCAGGCGCTGGTTGACCACGGCCAGCAGGTTGTCGGCGATGACCTGCGCTTCCAGACCCAGTGGGCGCAGGCGCGGCACCACGCCGAACACGGTGGTCACGTGCAGGGTCGAGAGCACGAGGTGGCCGGTGGCCGCCGCCTCCAGCGCGGCCTGCGCGGTCTCGGCGTCGCGCATTTCGCCGAGCAGGATCACGTCGGGGTCGTGGCGCAGGAAGTGGCGCAGGGCCGAGCCGAACTCGTAGCCGGCGCGGCGATTGACCTCGGTCTGGCCGGCGCCGGGCACGCGGTACTCGATGGGGTCTTCCACGGTGAGCACGTTGCGCTCGATCAGCGACTGCATGCGCAGTGCGGCGTGCAGCGAAGAGCTCTTGCCCGAACCGGTGGGGCCGGTGATCAGCACCAGCCCGGCGGGACGGGCGAACAGGCGCTCGAGCACGGCCACGTCCTCGGCGAAGAAGCCCAGCTCCTCCAGTCCGGCCAGGTCGCTGTGCTCGGGCAGCAGGCGCATGACCGTGCGCTCGCCGGCGTCGGTGATGATGGTGGATACGCGCACGGTCACCGCCGAATCCAGCACCGTGGCGCGGAAGCTGCCGTCCTGCGGGCGGCGCTGCTCGGAGATGTCCATTTCCGCGGCCAGCTTGATGTAGCCGAGCAGGCGGTTGAGCGTGGTGGGCATGGCGAACATCGGCCGCAGCACGCCATCGACGCGGAACAGCACGTGCAGGCTGTCGTCCGAGGGCGACAGGTGGATGTCGGTGGTGCGTTCGCGCACGGCATAGTGCAGCAGGTAGTCGAGCAGCTTCTCGGGGCTGTAGGCATGGTCGTTGTCGCCGGACAGCCGCTTGATCTCGCGCTCGAGCAGGCTCTCCACCGGATTCTGCGCGAAGTAATAGGTGTGGCGGATCAGCCGCGCGACCTTGCCGTATTCGCCCTGCAGGAAGCGGCAGCGCAGGCCGCAGCGCTGCAGCACCAGCTGCGCCACCGCCTGGGTGTCGGCGTCGCCGAGCAGCACCTCCAACGCGTCGCCGTCGCGCCGCAGCGGCAGGAACTGGCGCAGCTGGCACAGTTCGCGGTTGAACATCGCCAGCACTTGCGGCTCGGCATGCGGCAGGGTGTCCACCTGCACGTACTCGATGCCGTTCATCTCGGCCAGCACGCGCACGATGTCCGACTCGTTGGCCAGGCCATGGCGGATCAGGACGCGGCCCAGGCGCTGCTTCTCGACTTCGTTCTTCTGCAGGGCGTACTGCAGCTGGGTGGCGTCGATCAGGCCGCGTTCGAGCAGGCGTTCGCCAAGGCGCGTGCCGTCCTTCTGCAGGGCGGACTGGGGCGCGGAGCGGGCGGGAATGGGATCAACCGTTGCCATGGTGTTGCGTTTCCGGGGAGGGGGGCGAGGCGGCGGCGCGTGCCGCCAGCAGGGTGTCGAACAGGAGCAGCGTGGCGGGGTCCGGCGCGCCGCTGGGCGGCAGGCCGTTGTGTTGCTGGAACCGCCCGATCGCCGCACGCATGCGCGGGCCATAGCGGCCGTCCAGCGCGCCGTCGTACAGGCCGGCGTCGCGCAGCAGCGCCTGCACGGCAAGCACCTCGGCCTGCCCATCGGCGGCGGCGAGGAAATTCTCGACGCGAAGCCGTGCCTGCCAGCCTGCCTGCCAGCCCTCGGGCAGGCGGCGCAGGCACAGGCCTTCGCGCGAGGGCAGCCGTGCCAGCCATGTTTCGCTGACGGCCTGCACCTGTGGCGCCGTGGTGCCAAGGCCCTGCAGGCAGGCATCCCAGCGTTGTCCAGGCGTCTGGCCGGCCGCTGCGGCAGGGGCGGCCGGCACCGGGAGGGCGTGGTCGTCGGCGTAGGAGGCGTCGCTGCGCACGGCCAGCGCCGCCACCAGCGCGAAGAGGACGAGGCCGCCGGCGATGGAGGCGGCAAGCGCCAGCGGTGCCTTCTTCCACAGGATCCGGCGGCGCCGGCGCAGCGGCCGCGCGCCCGCTTCGGCGGCGGCGGTGTGCACCAGTGCGGCGTCGATCACGCGCTGGTCGGCGGGCTGCGCATACAGGCCGTACAGGCAACGGTCCATGATCTGGTGGATGCGGCGCGGGTTGCCGCCGCTGGCGCGGTGCAGTGCCTGTGCAGCGTCGGCGCGCAGGCGGATGCCGGGGCTGGGGTTGCCGGCCGCCTCGAGGCGGTAGTGCACGTAGCGCTGCACTTCATCGGCGGCCAGCACGTCGAGCTGTACGTGCTTGCAGATGCGGCTGGTCAACTGGCGGATGCCGGGCTGCTCCAGGTTGTCGCGCAGTTCCGGCTGGCCGGCCAGGACGATCTGCAGCAGTTTTTCCTGGCCGGTTTCCAGGTTGGTGAGCAGGCGCAGCAGCTCCAGGCTTTCGAGCGTGAGGTTCTGCGCGTCGTCGATCATCAGCACGCAGGTGACCTGCGCGCGCCATTGCTGGACCAGGAAGCGGTTGAGGGTATCGATGTCGGCCGCCGGCGTGCCGCGCGCCTCCAGGCCGAAGTCGCGCAGCACCGCGGCCAGCAGGTCCGGTCCCTGCAGGAAGGTGTTGAACACCATCGAGGTGACCACGCCTTCGCCGTCGAGGGAGAACAGCAGCCGGCGCAGGAAGGTGCTCTTGCCGGTGCCGATCTCGCCGGTCAGCAGCACGAAGCCGGCGCGGGTGCGCAGGCAGTGCGCGGCTTCGACCCGCTCGGCCTCCAGTCGCGCGGTCTGGAACCAAGCCGCGGCATCGGGCGTGGGCGGGAACGGCGCGCGCTCCAGTCCCAGCGTCTGCAGGTGGCGGGCCAGGGCCGGGTTCATGGCGACGGGCCATCCAGTTCGGCGAGGGCGCGGGTGATCTGCTGCGAGCGCGGATAGCGGCCGGACAGCCGGGTCAGGCGCTGGCGTGCGTCGTCCAGGTCGCCGCGGCGTGCGTCCAGCAGCGCGATGTTCACGCCAGCGTTGATGTCGTCGGGCACGCGCTCGACGATCCGCCGGTAGAGCCTTTCGGCGTTGGCGGCGTCGTTGTCCGCGTGTGACACCCACGCCTGCATGCGCAGCAGGGTGAGGCTTTCGCCGGGCAGCTGCGCATCCAGTTGCGCCAGCGCACGGCGTGCCGCGGGCAGATCCCCGGTCGACATGGCTGATTCGATGTCCGCCACGGTACGCGCCACCTGGCCGTCGTCGGCATCGGGCCGGGCAGTGGTGCCGGCGCCGGTACGGCGCTCGACCTTGATGCTGATCGGCGATGGTGCGGAAGGTGAAGCTGTAGGGGCGGCGGCAATCGTGTTCGCGGCGCCGGCTGCGGCGACAGGTGGTGCAGGTGGTGCAGGAACAGCCGGTCCGGCGCTGCGCGCGTCCACCGCCGGGACAGGCTGCGGAGCGGATGCGACAACCGGCTCCAGCGGCGGCACGGCGCCGGTCGCCAACGGCGCGCCCGCCTCGACGCCCACCGATTCCGCCACCGCCAGGCCTGCCGGCGGCGCGGCCTGGGTTTTTTCCACGGCCATGGGCACGGCCACGGGCGCCTGCGGTTCGCTCGTTGCCACCGGCGGTTGTGGAAGGGGACCGCGATGCTTCAACGCGGAAGTGGCGGCGTAGGTCAGCGGTACCGCCAGTACCAGCAAGCCCGCGAGCAGCAGGGTTGTACGCGTGCGCTCGGTCTGCCCGGCCCACCACGACGCGCGTGTCCGTGCCCGGTCCGTCGTGGCCGGGCCGGTCTGTTCCTTCAGCGCGTCGTAGATCAGGCTCATATCACCTTGACCCGCAATACCAGCACCAGCTCGCGGGTGTTCTGCTGCTTGCCGCGGGAGCCGAACAGCTTGCCGAAGGCCGGCACATCGGACAGGCCGGGGATGCCGCTGTCGTTGAGGCTGGCCTTCTGGTCGATCAGGCCGCCGAGCAGCACGGTGTCGCCGTCGCGCAGGTTGAGCGTGGTGGTGATGCCCTTGACGTTGATCACCGGCAGCGTGACCGCGTTGCCGTTGGGGAACTCGCGCAGCGTCAGGCTGCCCGGTTCCACCTCGGTCTGCATCGGGTGCACCAGCAGTTCGACGCCGCCGTCTTCGCGCACGATGGGGGCCACGCCGATGACCACGCCGGAGAACAGCGAGTCGGTCTGGATGTCGGTGGACTGGTTGTAGGCGCTGCCGCCGCCGGTGTTGGAGAAATTGCTGGTGGACTTGGTGACGTAGCGGATGTTGGAGCCGACGCTCAGGTAGGCCGGGCTGCCGTTGCGCACGCGCACGCTGGGATTGGACAGCACCTTGACGTTGCCGAAAGTGCGCAGCGCGTTGAGCGCGGCCGAGAAGGTGTCCGTCAGGTAGCTGACGCCCAGCCCGCGGCCGATTGCCGAGCCCAGGGTCTGGTTCGGGAAGACGATGTTGCGCGCCTGGTCGCCATAGCGGCCGTAGCGCTGATAGGGCAGCAGATTGGGGTTGTCGGGGATGCCCAGGTCCGGGTTGCCGGTGGTGCCCGGTGCCGGCGTGATGGTGGCCGGGCTGTCGCCGTAGATGCCGGCCACGCGGTTGCGCAGCAGGTTCCAGTCCACGCCGTACTGGAAGTCGTCGTTGAGCGAGACGTCCAGGATCTGCGCTTCCACCAGTACCTGGCGGCGCATTTTCCCGGTGGTGACCGCGATCAGCTCATCGACCGCGCGGATCTGCGAGGGACGGGCGCGCACGAACAGCGTGCCGGTGCCGGGGTCGAGGCTGTAGCGGCCGGCTTCCGGCGGGGGCGGATCATCCGGGCCGCGCGCGGCGGCCGCGCCCTGCTCGCCGCCCAGGATCACCTTGAGCGCGGCATTGAGCTGCTTGTACGGGTCGTTGTCCTTGCCGACGCTGCCAGTCATGGTCAGGGTGCCGCGCAGCGACTGGCCGCCGCCACCCGCGCTCTGCATGCCGGCGCCGAACACGTCGCCGCCGGTGGACAGGTCGAAGGAGGTGTTGGAGTTGAGCATGTCCACGTTGAAGATGCGCTCGCGCATCTGCCCGACCACCAGCGCGCCGCCGCGGATCTCGCCGTGCAGGTCGAAGGCGTCGAGGATGTGGTTGTAGACCTCGCGCGCGCTGACGTTGCGCAGGTGCAGGCTGGTGCGCTGGCGCTGCTCCAGGACGTGCGGGTCGACGATCAGGTTCATCTTCAGCTCGTCGGCCAGCGCCCACAGCAACTGGCCGACGTCGGCGTTGAACATGCTGATGCTGACCACCGTGTTTTCCAGCGGGTCGTAGGCAGGCGCGACCGGTGCGGCGGGTTCGGCAAGCTGCTGCAGGCGTTGTTCGACCTGTTCGCGCATGCGGTCCTGCTGGCTGGCGAGCTTCTTCGATTCCTCGACGATGGCCGTGCCGCTGCGTTCCAGAGCCTTGTATTCGGTCGGCGGCAGTTCCTGGACGCTGCGCGGCGGCATGTTGCTGCATGCGGTCAGCGCCAACGCGCCGATCGCGCTGACGAGCGTTCTGACCGTGGGACGGCGTGGGACGCGGGCGGTGCGGGCGTTGGGATTCATCGGTTCTGTACCTTGGAAGGAAACGGTGGAATGCAGGAGGAAGGGCATCGGCGGTCAGCGCGCGGTGGCCATCAGCCAACCGAGCAGGGCAGTGGCGCTTTCGGCGACGACGAGATCGTCGTAGCGCTCATCGCCGGGGTAGTCGGGAGGAGTGACGCACTTGCCGTTGCCCTGGGCGAAGGCGCGGTTGTTGGCGCCGTCGAAGCCGGCATCGCCGGTGCCGCCGTCGCGGGCGCTGACCGGAGCTACCAGCACGAAGGCGGGATTGACTACCCGCGAGCCGGCGCCGCCGGTGCCACACTGCGTGGGCGTGCCGTCGCTGACGTAATGCGGCTGGCTGGCGAGCGGCGCGGTGGCGGTGCCGGCGGCCATGCGCGACAGCGCCGAGCCGAAGCCGCCCGCGTATTCCAGGTCGGGCTGGTCGGCCGATTCGCGCAGGGGAGCGACCAGGTCGGTGGCGGTCGTCCCGCGATGGACGCCATAGCGCAGGCGCTCGCCGCGTACCGGTACGTCCAGCCCGAGACTGGCATAGGGCAGCCAGCCGACATTGGCGCTGGCGGCGCAGCTGCCATTGCTGCCCTCGAAGCCGGTATCGCCGTTGGCCGAGAGGTCGGGACAGGGCAGGCGCTTGTTGCGCAGCGCGAAGGCGTACAGCGCCTGCCGCGCGGCTTCGGCATGGGCGCGGGCGGCATTGTGGCGGCGCGCCTGGCCGAGATTGTCGAAGGCGGAGAGCGCGGTCATGGCCAGCAGGCCGAGCACGCCCACGACCACCGCCAGCTCCACCAGCGAGAAGCCGCTGCGCGTGCCGGGGCCGAGCCGTGCGGGGCGGTGGCGTGGCTGCATGTCACCGGGTCCGGTCCGCGGCGGTGGGCAGGCCGGCGGGGGCCACGTCGTAGCGCAGCTGGCCCTGCAGCTGCTGCAGTTCGGCGACGATCTCGGCGTTGCGCTGGCGCCGCTGCGGGCTGTCGGGCAATTGGGTGGATTCGGCCAGTTCGCGCGCCAGCGACTGCGCGCGCTTGGCGATGACCAGATTGTTGCGCAGCGCATCCAGCCGCAGATCCGGCGGCACCTTGCCGGATTTCTCCAGGGCATCGAGCTGGGCCAGCATGTCGTCGGCAGCGCGGATGTTGTGCTCCGACTTCTGGCGGATGTCGGCAAGCGAGCGGTCGATCTCGGCTTGCGCCACCGCCTGCGGTGCATTGCCAGCCGCGGCACGCGCAATGGCGGTGCCGCCGGCAGGAGCGCCTTCGCCCTGCATCCATGGCATCGGCTCATCGGCGGAGGATGGAGCGACGGCGGCGGCTGCCGCCGGTTCTTGTGCCGGTGCGGTTTGCGTCGCCGGGGCTGGCGCGTCGCCGCCGCCGCCGATTCCGCGCAGGGCGATAACCGCCAGCGCGCCCACGACGATGAGCGCGCCACCCCACAGCAGGGGCTTGTGTGCCGGATTCATCGTGCGGCTCCGCTGGCAGGCTGATAGGGCGAGGGCACCGCGTGCACGGCGCGTGCGCCGTCCGAGCTCTCTATGCGCACCCAGTCGGCACCGATGGCCGCCACGCGCGAACCATCGGCGAGCCGCGTGCCGGCACGGACATGGCGGCCATCGATGATGGCGCTGCGCTGGCCATTGGCGACCAGGACCACGGAAACCGTATGCGTCGAAGGATCGCCGCCCGTGCCGCTGGTGCCGGCGGTTCCGTGTGGGGCGGCGGCGCCGCCAGCAGTTGCAGCCGGAAGTGCCGAAGGCAGGGCCAGCAGCGGCTGGTTGCCATCGGTATAGGCGGACTGGCGCAACAGGGCCACGCGTTCCTGCATCTGCCGGTTGTGCTCGATGGCGCCGCGCAGTTGCGCCATCTCCGCGGTTTCGTCCGCATCGTTGCCCAGGTGCAGGACTGCCGGTTTGACGATGACCATGGTCGCCAGCCAGCCGGTGACCACCAGCCAGACCGCCAGGGCGAAAGCGGCGGTGAATTTCATTTTCATGGACGCGACTCCGCGGCCTGCGACAGCGGGCTCTTGAGCAGATAGGAGAAGAAGCCGCCGGCCGAACGCGTGTTGAGCCCGCCGCTCTGGGGATCGACCGGTTGCGGATCGAAGCCGGCGCGACGCAGTCGTTCGACGAAGGTGGGCACCTGCATGCCGGCCGTGCCGCGCCAGGCATCGGCGACACCGTCCACGCGCAGGGTGTAGCCGTCGGCCGCGGGCGCCGGTTGCGGGGCAGGCATGCCCTGCGCCGCCTGCGCAGGTGGCTCCTCCAGCCGCACCCGCAGGATGCGTACCTGGCCGGCTGCGGCATCACGCACCAGGGCCAGGCTGGCACTGGGGTCGGCACCGTTCTGCAGGCGCGCGGCACGTTCGATGAAGGCCTGGGTAGCGGGGAAGTCATCGGGCATCGCTTCACGCGCGTGCAGGCCGTCGATCTGCCGCTCGATCGCCGCGATCTCCTCGCCCAGCTGGTCCGAGCGCACATTGGCTTCGCGAGCGCCAAGCGCCCAGCGCGCGCCCAGCGCGCCCAGGATCATCGCGAACACCAGCGACGCCGCGCTGGCGATGGGCAACGCCCCTTCGGCGAACCAGGCAATGCGGCTGCCCAGCGGATTGACCGCGATCGACGTGCTGGCCATGGACTGGATCCAGCCGATGCCGCTGCGGTACTCGTTGCCGTGCTCGTCCACCACCTGCCGCAGCGGTACGCTGGTCACCGGCAGGCCGCTGCGCGCGGAGAAGATTTCGCGCAGATCATCGTCCGCCCATGACCCGCCTTCGCCAGGCTGTCGGACCAGCACCGGGCACCACTGGATCGACAGCGGCTCCAGGTTGTCCTCGCCGGTGCCCAGGTCCTCGGCGAACTGCTCGGCCAGGGCGCCCACGGTCATCGCCAGGTCGGAAGGGTCCTCGCTGTAGGCCAGTGCGGTGCGATAGACCATGTCGTGCTTGAGCACGGCCAGCACGCTGACCTGTCGGCCGGACTGGAGCACCAGTCCCAGGCCGGGCCTGAGCGACTTGAACAACAGCGAGGTGAACGGGATCAGCAGGCAATGGTCCGGCTGCGCCTCGGCCCAGGCGTAGGTCTGTTGCCACAGGTCCAGCGGAACAGCGGTGAACAGCGTCTGGTAGCCGGCGCCGACGCCGCGGGTCTTGTGGATCAGGATCTTGCTTTCGCTGTCGATCAGGCCGTCCGAACGCAGGCGCTTTTCGATCAGCGCGACCGCATGGGCCGGGCTGCCTTCCAGCGAGATGACGTTGCTGACCGCATTCTCGAAATCGCTGACCACCACGGCCGAGCGTTGCAGACGCGGACGACTGTCGCTGCGCGATACGTTGCGGCCATCGAATACCAGCCACTGGCCCTGCTGCTGGATGACGTGAAGCTGGCTCATGGCGAAGAGGTTCCCTGATGGGTGCCGGGATCGTTGGCGGTCTGGAACAGCAGGCTGCCGCGCAGGGTCAGCGACAGCGGCGCGGGCTTGCGGTCGGCGCTGTCGGGCGGATCGAACAGCCCTTCGTCCGGGTGCGTGACGGCAATCTCGAAGGCCTCGGCGCCGAACAGGCGGTCGGGCGCGCGCTGCACGGTGGCGAGCAGGGGCAGCGTTTCCTCGCGGCTCATCTGGCTCTGGCGCAGGTTGATCAGCCGCTCGCCCCAGATGTCCGGAGCCAGCCCATGGGCACGGGCCGACGCCAGCAACTGGCGCGAGGAATTGGCGTAATCCACGCGCAGCCGGGTTTCCTGCTCGCGCACCTTCGCCTCGGACAGCGACTGGTTGCGTTCGCCCAGCCGCTGGTAGGCATCGGCCAGGGCCGAGCGCGCGTTGACGAACCAGATCGCCGCGACCACCAGCGTGGCCAGGGTCGTGGCGAACAGCAGCAGCGAGGCGCGGCGCGAGTCGCGTAGGCGCGCGAGCAGGAAGAAGGGACGCATCGGCTTACTGGTTCATTTTGTAGTTGGCGACGACGGTCATCACCTGGTCGTCGTCTGTGGCGGAGCCGAACTTGCTGCCTTCGGTGGTGGCGCTCATCGAGCCGGTGTTGTTGCCGCCCCACTCGGTGCCGATTTTCGTGGCATCGGTCGCACCGCCGGCATTGGTCGCCTGGCGGGTCAGGCCGGTGATGTACTGGCGGAACGCGCCGTTGCCGGCGTCCGGCTTGCCGTCGATCATCTGGTCCAGTGCGCGGGCCAGGTCCGGGGTCAGGCCGGTGATGATCATCGAGTTGCCCGAACCGTAGGCGCTGCCGGGCTTGTTCCAGCCGAAGCAGATGCGGATTTCCTGCGGATTGCCGTTGGTGTCCAGGTAGGCGTAGCGGTCTTCCTTGCCCTCGCCGCGACCCGGCGGCAGGGTGATGCCAGCCTTGCGTACCAGGTCGCGCAGATCGAATTCGGCGGTGGTTTCCTTGCTACGGCCCACGTCCTTGGGTATGTCACCGGCGCCGGAGCAGATCAGCGACGGTTCGGTGGCGTTCTTGCTCATGTCGCCGCCGGAGAAACCAGTGAAATGAGCGCCATTGACCATCAACTGCGGCGCGGACTGGTTGTCGCCGATCGGTGCGCCATAGCGCTGGTGGTAGCTGTTGTAGGTGACCACCCACTGGTCGATGAACTTCTGCTTGATGCGGGTGTACTCGGCGTTGCGCTGCACGTCGCGGCCGATCATCACCGCACCGATGATCACGCCGATGATGACCAGCACCACGGCCATTTCGACAAGGGTGAAGCCGCCCTGGCGGCGCTTGGAAGACATTTGCATTGGATTGCCCCTTTGATGGAAACCTGCGCGGCCCTGCGGAAACGGAGGTTCCGCCGGGCGTGTGTTGTTTCGGGCAACTTGATAGGCCACCGGCGTAAGAGGAGCGTAAGAGCGCATCGCGGCCGGGCTTGATGGCAGCCGGGGCGGCCGCGCGACGCCTTGCGGTGGCGGGCGTGCAATCCGGCGGGAACGATGAGCACCGCTCCGCGTGCGGCGACGGATGCACGAATGCCGTCGTCCGGTTATCGTCCGGGTCCGTTCCTGCTCCCGGCTGCGCCCATGAAACGTTTCCCGCTGCTGCTCCTGTCCTGCCTGGCCATTCCCACCCTGCACGCCGCCGACCGCATCACCGGCCCCGGCTTCGCCACCCGCTCGGAGGTGATCGCGCCGCATGCGATGGCGGCGACCTCGCAGCCGCTGGCCACGCAGATCGCGCTGGAGGTGATGAAGTCCGGCGGTTCGGCGGTGGACGCGGCGATCGCCGCCAACGCCGCGCTCGGCCTGATGGAGCCGACCGGCAACGGCGTCGGCGGCGACCTGTTCGCCATCGTCTGGGACCCGAAGACGCAGAAGCTGTATGGCTACAACGGCTCCGGCCGCTCGCCCAAGTCGCTCACCCTGGCCGAGTTCCAGCGCCGCGGGCTGAAGGACATCCCCGCCACCGGGCCGCTGCCGGTGTCCGTGCCCGGTGCCGTCGATGGCTGGTTCGCCCTGCACGAGCGCTTCGGGCGCAGGCCGATGGCCGACAACCTCGCCCCGGCGATCCGCTACGCGCGCGAGGGCCATCCGGTGGCCGAGGTGATCGCCTACTACTGGGACCGCTCGGTGCCGCGCCTGTCGCAGTACCCCGGCTTCAAGGAGCAGTTCACGATCGACGGCCACGCGCCGCGCAAGGGCGAGCTGTGGCGCAACCCGAACCTGGCCGACACCCTGCAGAAGATCGCCGGCGGCGGCCGCGATGCGTTCTACAAGGGCGACATCGCCCGCACCATCGATGCCTACTTCAAGGCCAACGGCGGCTTCCTGGCCTACGAGGACATGGCCAACCACCAGGGCGAATGGGTCGAGCCGGTGAGCAGCAACTACCGCGGCTACGACGTGTGGGAACTGCCGCCGAACAGCCAGGGCATCGCCGCGCTGCAGATCCTCAACATCCTGGAAGGCTACGACTTCACGAAGATCCCGTTCGGCTCGCCCGAGCACGTGCACCTGTTCGTCGAGGCCAAGAAGCTGGCCTTCGCCGACCGCGCGCGCTTCTACGCAGATCCTGCGTTCTCACCTGCGCCGGTGCAGCGCCTCGTGTCCAAGGACTACGCGGCGCAGCGGCGCGCGCTGATCTCGATGGACAAGGCGTTGAAGGAGGCGCAGCCGGGCACGCCGAAGCAGCTGGAGGAGGGCGACACCATCTACATGACCGTGGCCGATGCCGACGGCATGATGGTCTCGTTGATCCAGTCCAACTACCGCGGCATGGGCAGCGGCATGGCGCCGCCGGGGCTGGGCTTCATCCTGCAGGACCGCGGCGAGATGTTCGTGCTGCGCAAGGACCATCCCAACGGCTACGCGCCGGGCAAGCGCCCGTTCCAGACCATCATCCCGGCCTTCATCACCAAGGACGGCAAGCCGTTCGCCAGCTTCGGCGTGATGGGCGGGGCGATGCAGCCGCAGGGCCATGCGCAGATCGTGATGAACCTGGTGGACTTCGGCATGAACCTGCAGGAAGCCGGCGACGCGCCGCGCATCCAGCACGAGGGGTCGACCGAGCCGACCGGGCAGGGCACGGCGATGAGCGACGGCGGCGAGGTCAACCTGGAGACCGGCTTCCCCTACGAGACCATCCGCGCGCTGATGCGCAAGGGCCACCGCGTGGTGTTCGCCGACGGCCCCTACGGCGGTTACCAGGCGATCATGCGCGACGCGGAGACCGGCGTGTACTACGGCGCGTCGGAGAGCCGCAAGGACGGGCAGGCAGCCGGTTACTGATGCCGAAGGCGCCGGGCGCTGCCCGGCGCCCCCTCGTCAATCCAGGTCCTGCGCGCGGGTCGCTTCGCTGCGGGTTTACTCCTGCGCGGCCTTCTCGCGCTCGATCCAGGCCTCGACCATGTGCCGCGCGCGCTGGGCCAGGCGCCGCTGGCGGTTGTGTTCGGCGTCCAGCACGCGGTACAGGCAGACCATCACCAGCACCATCAGCAGCGCGAACGGCAGCGCGGCGATGGTGATCATGCCCTGCAGCGCGTCCAGACCGCCGGCCAGCAGCAGGACCGCGGCGATCAGCGCCACCGCCACGCCCCACACCGCCTTGCGCGACAGCGGCGGATCGCCGGCCTCGTCGGTGGACATGCTGGCCAGCACCAGCACCGCCGAATCGGCCGAGGTGACGAAGAAGATCACCAGCAGAACCAGCGCGACGATGGACAGCAGCAGTGGCCCGGGCAGGCTGTCGAACAGGGCGAACAGCACGGTTTCATAACCGTTGCCCAGCGCCTGCAGCAGGTCGGCGTGGCCGGTGATCTGCGCCCACAGCGCGGTGCCGCCGAACACCGAGAACCACAGGAAGCCGAGCAGGGTCGGCGCCAGCACCACGCCGACCACGAACTCGCGCACGCTGCGGCCGCGCGACACGCGGGCGATGAACGCGCCGACGAACGGCGCCCAGGCGATCCACCACGCCCAGTAGAAGATGGTCCAGTCCGCCACCCAGGTGCTGCCGGAGAACGGCGACATGCGCAGGCTCATCGTCACCAGCTGGTTGAGGTAGGCGCCGAGCGTGGTGGTGAAAGTGTCGAAGATGAAGCCGGTCGGGCCCAGCACAAGCAGCGCGGCCAGCAGCACGGCCGCCAGCAGCAGGTTGAAGTTGGACAGCCACTTGATGCCGCGCTCCACGCCGCTGAGGGTCGAGGCCATGTACAGCACGAAGGCGATGGCGATGATGGTCAGCTGCACCGGCACCGTCGCGGCGATGCCGAACACGCGCTGCAGGCCGGCGGCGATCTGGATGGTGCCGAAGCCCAGCGTGGTGGCCACGCCGATCGCGGTGGCGACCACCGCGGCGATGTTGACCGTGTGGCCGATGGCGCCGCGGTGATGGCGGCCGATCAGCGGCTGCAGCATGTCGCTGATCAGCCCGCGGCCGTTGCGGTTGTACTGGAACCATGCCATCGCCAGGCCGATCAGTGCATAGATCGCCCACGGGTGCAGGCCCCAGTGGAAGAAGGCGTAGCGCATCGCCGCGCGCGCGGCATCCACGCTCTGCGGGGCCAGGCCTTCCGGCGGCTTGGCGAAATGCGAGATCGGTTCGGCCGCGCCCCAGAACACCAGGCCGATGCCCATGCCGGTGGCGAACAGCATCGCCAGCCAGCTGGCGCGCGAGAAATCCGGCTCGGCGTCCTCGCCGCCGATGCGCAGGTTGCCGAAGCGGCCGATGGCCAGGTACAGCAGGAAAGTCAGCGTCAGGAACACGATCAGCAGGTACATCCAGCCGACGCTGCGCACGACCTCGACCAGTGCGGCCTGCACGACGTCGTTGAAGGGGCCGGGGGCGATGCCGGCCAGCAGCACCAGTGCGGCGACCAATGCGATGGAAACACGAAACACCATGGAGGAGCTTCTCCGATCTGGGGATGGGGGAGCGAGCCAGGGCTTGCGGTGGAACCGGCCACGAACAGGCGCGGAAGAGGGAGGGCCGGCGTGGCGGCACAGGAGCGGCATGAATGCGGCAGCGGCGCATCGTACTGAAAGGGCCGTCACGATTCCGTTAGAACGTGCTTCGCCATCCACCGCGAGCGATGGCCGCGGTGTGCGATGGGCGCGCATGCAGATCCCGCCGCGGCCGCAGGTGCGCTGCCGTGGCGGAATCCAGCGGGAAGGCTCGATCGTGCGCTGGCATGCGTCCCAGCGGGCCGGCAGGGGCCTGCGGGGAGCGCCGGTGCCTTTGGCCTGCGCTTCATGCTCTAATGCCGCCCGAAGCGGGGGTACCGCGGCCATCGTGCCGCGGTTGAGACAGTCCCTTGGAACCTGATCCGGTTGATACCGGCGTAGGGAAGCTTCGCAATGCCCCATCGTGCGTGGATGCCTGCCCAGGGTGCGTCCATGCGCCAGCGGCAGTGCGCCTTCGCTTCGTCCGGCCCGTGCATCCGCGCGGGCCCCAAACAGGACGCCGCCGATGAACGCACCGCTTTCCGCCCTGCAGCAGCAGGCGCAGCAACTCTCCGAATCCGTGACCCGGCCGATTCCCGGCTCGCGCAAGATCCACGTGCCGGGCTCGCGCCCCGACCTGCAGGTGCCGATGCGCGAGATCGCGCTGACCCGCACGCCGACCCTGTTCGGCGGGCAGGACAATCCGCCGCTCACGGTCTATGACACCTCCGGCCCGTACACCGATCCGGACACGCGCATCGACCTGTCCGCCGGCCTGCCGGCGCTGCGCGCGCGCTGGATCGAAGAGCGGGGCGATACCGAACGGCTGCAGGGGCTGAGCTCGCTGTTCGGCCGCGGCCGCGAGCACGACCCGAAGCTCGACGCGGTGCGCTTTCCCGCGCGCAGCCTGCCGCGCCGTGCGCGTGCCGGCGCCAACGTCACCCAGATGCACTACGCGCGCCGCGGCATCGTCACCCCGGAGATGGAGTTCGTCGCCATCCGCGAGAACCAGCGGCTGGAAGCGGTGCGCGATGCCCTGTTGAAAAGTCCGCACAAGGAGGCGCGGGCTCTTGCGGAGGGATCGGCGCTATTGCGGCAGCATCCCGGCGAGGCATTCGGCGCATCCATCCCGAGGACCATCACCCCCGAGTTCGTGCGCGGGGAGATCGCCCGCGGCCGCGCCATCCTGCCCAGCAACATCAACCATCCAGAAGGCGAGCCGATGATCATCGGCCGCAACTTCCTGACCAAGATCAACGCCAACATCGGCAACAGCGCGGTGTCCTCGGGCATCGCCGAGGAAGTGGAAAAGCTGGTGTGGGCGATCCGCTGGGGCGGCGATACGGTCATGGATCTTTCGACCGGCAGGCACATCCACGAGACGCGCGAGTGGATCGTGCGCAATTCGCCGGTGCCGATCGGTACCGTGCCGATCTACCAGGCACTGGAGAAAGTGGACGGTCGCGCCGAGGAGCTGACGTGGGAGATCTTCCGCGACACGCTGGTCGAACAGGCCGAGCAGGGCGTGGACTACTTCACCATCCACGCCGGCGTGCTGCTGCGCTACGTGCCGCTGACCGCCGGACGCATCACCGGCATCGTCTCGCGTGGCGGCTCGATCATGGCCAAGTGGTGCCTGGCGCATCACAGGGAGAACTTCCTCTACACCCACTTCGAGGACATCTGC
Organism: Stenotrophomonas sp. PS02297; assembly: GCF_029959705.1. NCBI lineage: Bacteria > Pseudomonadati > Pseudomonadota > Gammaproteobacteria > Lysobacterales > Lysobacteraceae > Stenotrophomonas > Stenotrophomonas sp. PS02297. The sequence continues at coordinate 28,794 of NZ_JASCOS010000031.1, forward strand.
GAAATCATGAAGGCCTACGACGTGGCCTTCTCGCTGGGCGACGGCCTGCGCCCGGGCTGCATCGCCGACGCCAACGACGCGGCGCAGTTCGGCGAGCTGGAGACGCTGGGCGAGTTGACGAAGATCGCCTGGAAGCACGACGTGCAGACCATGGTCGAAGGTCCCGGCCATGTGCCCATGCAGCTGATCAGGGAGAACATGGACAAGCAGCTGCGCGAATGCGGCGAAGCGCCGTTCTATACGCTCGGCCCGCTGACCACCGACATCGCGCCCGGCTACGACCACATCACCAGTGCCATCGGTGCGGCGATGATCGGCTGGTACGGCACGGCGATGCTCTGCTACGTGACGCCGAAGGAACACCTGGGGCTGCCGGACCGCCAGGACGTGCGCGACGGCATCATGGCCTACCGCATCGCCGCGCACGCGGCCGACCTGGCCAAGGGCCATCCCGGCGCGCAGGTGCGCGACAACGCGCTGAGCAAGGCGCGCTTCGAGTTCCGCTGGGAAGACCAGTTCCACCTCGGCCTGGATCCGGAGAAGGCCAGGGAATTCCACGATGCGACCCTGCCGAAGGACGCGCACAAGCTTGCCCACTTCTGCTCGATGTGCGGTCCGCACTTCTGTTCGATGAAGATCACCCAGGACGTGCGCGATTACGCGGCCGGGCAGGGCATCGACGAAGCCGCCGCACTGGAGGCGGGCATGGCCACCAAGTCGGCGGAATTCCGCGCGCAGGGCGCCGAGGTGTATCGCGTGGAGTGAGGCAGGATGAATGCGCGGAGTGGGCCTCGCTCCGCGCTGTCTGCCGTGTGCGGAGGGATGGCGCGCGGCTTCAGGGGGATGCCTGGCAGCCATGCCGCCTGATCGTCCCTTTAGGTTTTCTTCAGCTTGTTGAAGCAACGGCATCCGCATTGCGTCGCCGCGGCGCGTCCATCGGTCCGCGCACCAGCATTCAAAGGGTTTCGCGCCAGGTGCAGCGCCTCACCAGCGTTGCCAAAAAATGAACGGGAGATAAAAAAATCGCGCCCTGGGGCGCGAATTATGAAGCGGATTATATGGATTGCGTCGGCGAGAGAGAGCCTGATGTCGACCCGCATGGCTATGCAGGTAACTTCCATAGGCTAATATCCGTGCGCCTCAAAACATTTGCTCATTGCGTTGACGCCACTTGCGGAATTTGGCGGTTCACTGGCGGCGGCGCCTCCAGGGGGCGGGCTCAGGACGATGCCCTCCAGCGATTCATTCCCTGACCGGCATGGAAACCATCGACAGCGCGCCCCTCCTCACTGATCGCCTGCATATCGGCGATTGCCTGATCGTCCTGCCGTCGCGCGAGGTGCAGGCCCCCGGCGCACGTCGTCCGGCGCGGCTCACGCCCAAGGCGATCGGCGTGTTGCTGGTGCTGGCCCGTGGCGCGGGCAATGTGATTACCCGCGATGAACTGTTCGCGCAGGTGTGGCCCGATACCCTTCCCACCAACGATGTGCTCACCCAGGCGGTCACGCAGCTGCGCAAGGCGCTCTCCGCCGGCGGTACGTTCCCGGAAGGGCAGGAATACATCGAGACGATCGCCAAGACCGGTTATCGCCTGCTGGCTCCCGTGACATGGGAGACGGGGGAGGAACAGTCTCCGGAGACCGGCGAGCCGCCGGTGCCGGAAGCGGACGGGCCCGTGTCCAGTGCAGTCGCGCCGATGCCTGCTGCGCAGGTGGTGGCGGATCTCCCGGGCCAGCAGAAGAACAGGGGATTCTGGCGGCAGGCGCGGCGCAGGCTGCTGCTGGCGGTTGGGCTGTTGCTGCTGTGCAGTTCGGTGACGATGGCCTGGCTGCTGTGGCACCGCCCGGTGAAAGAAACCGCGCTGGACGCGGCCACGGCCGATGGTACGGGTGTGATCGGCAGTCCGGAGCGGCCCTATCGCCTGATCACCGCCAGGCAGGGCTTCGGCACGTTCCCCGCGCTGTCGCCCGATGGCGCGCTGGTCGCCTTCGCCGACGAAAGCGATGGCGGCTCGACGCTCAAGGTGCAGAGCACCGGCAGCGCGACGTCGGCGACGCTGGTGGAAGCGCCCCCGGAGGCGATTGACCGGTTCCCTGCCTGGTCGCCGGATGGGCGCGAGATCGCATTCGCGCGCTTCCGTCGCGATGGTGGCTGCGAGGTGCTGGTGATCGGCGCCACCGGCGGCAATGCCCGTCGAGCCACCGTCTGCGATGGCGCGGAGATGTTGAGTTTCAACTGGACGCCGGATGGGCGCGGCCTGGTGTTCGGTTCGATGACGGGCAGTCACGGGGCCCCTGGCATCCGCAGGCTGGATCTGGCGACCGGCCGCTGGACGGCGCTGGACTATGAAAGAGGCGAAGGCGACTTTGACTACGCACCGCGTTACTCGCCCGATGGCCGCCAGCTTGGATTCACCCGCAACCCGCAGTTGGGCGCTGTTTGGGTGATGGCAGCGAGCGGCGGTGCGGCCCGTCGCGTCACCGGCGGCAGTGTGGAAATGCGTGGTTGGGGATGGCTTGGCGACGACGCCATCGTGTTCGGGCGACGGGTGGATAGCGAATCCCGGCTGTACCAGGTGGATCTGGGTTCGGGTCTGCTGAAGGACCTGGGCGTGGACGATGCGCAGAGCCCGAGTGTGGCCGGCATGGGCAAGCTGCTCGCCTTCGTGCATCGTGCGCCGCAGTTCGGCCTGTTCCGGATTCCGCTCGATCATCCCGAGCGCAAGGAGCGGCTGTTCGCATCGTCTGGGCGCGACGCGCAGCCGATGATCGCGCCCGATGGGCAGCAACTGGTCTTCAATTCGAGCCGCTCTGGTGCGTTTGCGTTGTGGTGGGCGCGCCTGGGGCAGCCCGACTCCCTTCATCCGGTTGAAGGCCTGCGCCCCGAGGCGCGGCAATCGCCGGACTGGTCGGCCGACAGCCAGCAGGTGCTGGTAAGCGGGCGCGACGATGCCGGGCAGCCGGGCATCTATGAGGTGACGCCGGAACAGGGACAGTGGAAGCGGCTGCCGATACCCGTTTCCGAGCCGTTACAGGCGATCTACGGCCCTGCTTCCAACCTGTTCTTCGTGATCGGGCGGGAGGGGCAGGGGCCGGTCACCCTGTCGTTGTTCGACCGCGCCGGCGGCAACTGGCGGCGCCTTGCCCAGGTACCCGGCGCATCGCAGGTGCGCTACGACCACCGGACCCAGCGGGTGCTGTTCACCCGGTTGGCGGAGGGCGGCCTGTGGTCTGCCGATGCGAACCTGTCGCCTTCCAGCTTTCGCGAGCTCAGTGGAGAAGTGCCGAGCCGGTGGCGATTCCGGACCTGGGCCGTCGGCAATGACGGCATGGTGACTTACCTGCACCAGGAAGCTGGCTGTTCCGTGCAGATGAGGCGGCTCGACCTGTCGCAGGCGCCGCGCTGCCTCGAAGCCAAGGCGGCGAGTGCGACCAACGGGTTCAGCGTGTCGCCCGATGGGGATGCGGTTTATGTGGCGCTGGCAGTGGCCGATGGCACCGACATCGGCATCATGCCGGTGCCGCAGACCGTTTCGCGCCCCTTGCTCGGCGTCCTCAAGTGGTTGCCTGCATTGGGAAAACCGGATTCGTGATTTCTTCGTCCAGCGTTCCGGAAGAATTCGTGAGGTTATCGTGGGAACTTCCTGACGCGTGCGGCCAGAGTTGGCAAAACCATCGGCCATTGAAGGCAAATGATGGTGAGTCATGCGACAGGTGGCCTGGGTCGATCGCGGTCAGTCGGTTTCGTTCGAGAAGCAGCCCGAGGACGGTCCGCGTCCCAACTGCGTCGGTGTTGCCCGGCTGGGCAGCCTGCAGACCTCCGGGACGGTATTTACCGTCTGGATGCAGCTGCGCGGCAGCGCCTGGGTGGAATCCAAGGAAGGCCGCTTCCGCCTGAGGCAGCGCGAGTGGATCGCGTTCGAGAAGGAATCGCGGCCCTTGATCCAGGCCAGCCGCGATGGACTCTGCATCGGCGTGGCCCTGGATGCCGAAGCGCTGCGTACCCTGGGCGACCTGGCCGACAGTGCGCTTTATGCCGGCCATGGCCTCATGAGCCGGACAGAGGCGCGGACGGCGCTGCACCTGTGGCGCGAAGCGCAGGCCAGGGGGCCGGGCTCGCACGTCCTGCGGCCATTGCTGCTGCACGTGGCTTCGCTGCAGCGGGCTTTCTCCGACGGCGTGCAGCGCTGCCCGGGGCGCTCGCGCATCCGCAAGCGCCAGGTGTTCGGCCGCATGCAGCGCGCGCGCATGTACCTGGAGGGCAACAGCCACCGGGTGGTGCGCATCGGCGAACTGGCCGAGCTGACCAACTTCTCCAGCTGGTATCTGTCCAAGACCTTCCAGAGCCTGTACGAGGAAAGCCCGCAGTCGCTGTCCGCGCGCCTGCGCCTGGAGCGCGCCGCGATGCTGCTGCGCGATACCGACATGATGATCGGCGAGGTCGCTTCGGCCAGCGGCTTCGACAACTGCTGCAGTTTCGCGCGGCCCCGCGCCCCGCCCCGGCGCGGCGGGGGCCCCCCGCGCCGCGGCACAA
>NZ_JASCOS010000032.1:0-33198 GCF_029959705.1 Stenotrophomonas sp. PS02297
GCCGAAGTCCGGGGTCACGCGCGGTGCGGCGACGGCCGCGCGCGTACTGGAGGCCGCTGCCGGCTGCCTGCCGCGCTGGCGCCGGCTGGCGCGGCCGGCGCCGGCGCGCTCGGTGCGGAACAGGGCGAAGGTGGCGGCGAACAGCGCGGCGCTGACCGCCAGCCACAGCACGCGGTTCTGCAGCAGGAAGCCGGACAGCGCCGGCAGGCCGGTGTTGCGCTCCTCGGCCGACCAGTAGCGGGTGGCATGGCCGATCGCGCGGATGCCGAGCGGGTCGAGCAGGGCGGAGACCTGCTGGTTGTCGATGTCGGCCAGGATCGCCCGGCTGACGCCATACAGGACGAAGAAGACGATGACGCCGATGTACACCCACAGGATGTTGCGGGTGGTGGCGGCCAGCAGCGACAGCAGCGCGGTGGTGAACAGCACGTTGGGCACCACCATCACCGCGAACGCCCACAGGTAGGGGCGCAGCGAGACGGGGCCCAGGCGCGCCGCATCGATCCACGGCATGAACTGGGCGATGAACAGGCCGCAGGCGATGATCACGTACATCACCAGGCAGGCCAGCAGCGCCGCGCCGAGGCGGCCGAGCAGATAGTCGCGGCGCTTGATCGGGCTGGAGAACACCAGTTCGGCGGTGCCCAGTTCGAAGTCGCGCAGCAGGGCGTTGCTGACGAACAGGGTGGTCACCAGCAGGCCCAGCAGGCTGAAGACCGTCATCAGCGCGGTGATGACCGACGGGGCATTGCGGTGCACGTTGCCGATGCCGCCGCCGATCTGGACGGCGTCGCTGGACGCCGCGGCGAAGGCCATCAGCGCCAGGAACAGGGCCAGCAGCCACAACAGCGGGGAACGCAGCTGCTCGCGCAGCTCGAAGCGCAGGAAGTTCAGTGTCATCGGCCGTCTCCGTCAGGCGGCCTGCGCCTGCAGGCGCAGGCGCTGGAAGTAGACGTCCTCGAGCCCGGGCTCGACCGGGGCGAAGCCTTCGTCCGGCTGGCTGGCGCTGAACACATGGATCACCGGATGGCCGCCGACCAGGCGCGTGGACAGCACGGTGAAGCGCGATTCGTACTCGGCCAGCGCGGCCTTGGCGACCTGTTTGCGCCAGACCTGGGCCTGCAGCGCGCCGATCGCATCGGCCGGCCTGCCGGTCAGCAGCACCTGGCCCTTGTTCATGATGGCCATGTTCGGGCACAGGTCGGTGACGTCCTCGACGATGTGCGTGGACAGGATCACCGCCACGTTCTCGCCGATCTCGGCCAGAAGGTTGAGGAAGCGGTTGCGCTCCTCCGGATCCAGGCCGGCGGTGGGCTCGTCGACGATCACCAGCTGCGGGTTGCCGAGCAGGGCCTGGGCGATGCCGAAGCGCTGGCGCATGCCGCCCGAATAGGTGCCGAGCTTGCGCTTGCGTGCATCCCACAGGTTGACCTGCTGCAGCAGGCCCTCGACCACTTCCTTGCGCTGCCGGCGCGCGGTCAGGCCCTTGAGCACGGCGAAATGATCGAGCAGGTCCAGCGCGCTGACCTTCGGGTAGACGCCGAAATCCTGCGGCAGGTAGCCGAGCCGCCGGCGCAGCGCGTCCTTGTCGCGGAGCACGTCGATGCTGGCGCCGTCGGCGGTGGTCAGCGTGGCGCTGCCGGTGTCCGCTTCCTGCAGGGTCGCCAGGGTGCGCATCAGCGAGGACTTGCCGGCGCCGTTGGGGCCGAGCAGGCCGAACATGCCGCGCGGGATGTCCAGATCGACATTCTTCAGCGCGTGCACGCCATTGGCGTAGGTTTTGGATAGACCGCGGATCTGCAGCATGGACGGACACCTCCCTGGACGATGTGGACATCATTCCGGCGGCGGCCGTGGTCGGGCAATGCGCCGGAAGTCATTGGGACCAGGGACGTGGCGGCGACGGGAATGTGACCAGGAGAGGCTCAGCCGGTTTCGTACAGTTCCAGCGGCAGGTCGTCCGGATCGGCGAAGAAGGTGAAACGGCGGCCGGTGTATTCGTCCACGCGCACCGGTTCGCAGGCCACGCCTTCGGCCTGCAGGTGGGCGACGGCCGCGTCCAGCGCGGCGACGCGGAAGGCGAGATGCCGCAGGCCGCACGCTTCCGGGCGGCTGGGCCGCGGCGGCGGCGCCGGGAAGGAAAACAGTTCCAGCTGGCCGCCGTCGGGCAGGCGCAGGTCCAGCTTCCAGGACCGGCGCCCGGCGCGGTAGTGCTCGGCGACCACCTCCAGCCCGAGGATGCGGGTGTAGAAGTCGCGCGAGCGCGCGTAGTCCGAAGCGATCAGCGCGACATGGTGGATGCCGTGCAGCAGCTTCACCGTTTCGCTTCCTGCCAGCGCCGGGCGATCTCCAGCGCCAGCGGATAGGGCTCCGGATCGTTGCGGTTGGTCAGCACGATCACCGTCAGCTTCTGCTTCGGATAGCGCAGGATCACGTTGCGGAAGCCGATGCTCTCGCCGCTGTGCCACAGCGCGTCGCCGTTGATGCGCCAGCCGAAGCCGTAGTACGGCACGTCCGGTTCCGGCGTCTTGGTGGCCGGGCTGAAGGCCAGGCGCAGCGAGGCGCGGCGCAGCAGGCGTTCGTCGTACAGCGCCGCATCCCACCGGGCGAGGTCGTCGAGGGAGGAATAGATGCCGCCGTCGCCGAGCACGGCGCTGGTGGTGCTCTGGTCGGTGCGCTGCCAGTGGCCGTCGATCCCGCTGTAGCCATAGGCGCGGGAGGCCACCTCGTCCACGCCGTCCTGATGGGCGACGGTGGCATCCATGCCCAGCGGCAGGAAGATGCGCTGGCGCAGGAAGCTGGCGAAATCGCTGCCCGAGGCCTTGCCGACGACCAGCGCCAGCAGCGCATAGCCGCTGTTGCTGTAGCGGTAGTCGCTGCCCGGCGCGAAGTAGGTGCGGTTCTCCTTCTCCAGCAGGTGCAGCACGTCGATATCGTGCACCTGCCGCGTATCGGCCGGGTCCATGAGGTCTTCGTAATCGAGCAGGCCGCTGGTGTGGCTGAGCAGGTGCCGCAGGGTCATCGCGTCGGCCACCGCCGGCAGGCCGGGCAGCCACTTCTTCAGCGGGTCGTCGATGGACAGCTTGCCGTCCTCGGCCAGCAGCAGGACGGCCGCGGCGGTGAACTGCTTGCTCACCGAAGCCAGGCGGAAGTTGGTCGCCGGCGAGACCGGCGTGCCGTCCTCGACCACCGCCAGCCCATAGCCGCGCCGGAATACCGGCTGGCCGTCCTTGAGCACCAGCACCGCGGCGCCGGGCACGCGGCCGTCGTAGCGCTGCATCAGGCCGTCGATGCCGGCGTCGGGAGGCGGGGCGGGCGCCGCAGCGGCGGCCACCGTGGAGAACGCGGACAGGCACAGCGGGGCGAGTCGGGACATCCACGGCGACATGGCGGCTCCTTGGGCGGGGTCAGTTTTTCTTGCTGGCGATCCAGCGGTCGATCTTGGCTTCCAGAATATCCAACGGCATCGAGCCGTCCTTCAAGACTTCGTTGTGGAACTCGCGCGGGTCGAAGCCTTCGCCCAGCGCGGCCTGTGCCTTCTCGCGCAGGCGCCGGATCTTGATCTCGCCCACGCGGTAGGCCAGGGTCTGCCCGGGCAGGGCCATGAAGCGCTCTACCTCCGCGGCGGCGTCGGCGGCGCTGAGGTCGGCGTTCTTCACCATGTAGTCGATCGCCTGCTGGCGGCTCCAGCCGGCCGCATGCAGGCCGGTGTCGGCGACCAGGCGCACGGTGCGCAGCAGGGTGGTCTGCAGGTAGCCGAGGCGGTCGTAGGGATCGCGGTAGATGCCCATTTCATCGCCCAGCGATTCGGCGTACAGGCCCCAGCCCTCGACGAAGGCGACGTCGCCGCCGAGCCGGCGGAAGCGCGGCAGGGTGGACAGTTCCTGCTGCAGGCCCAGCTGCAGGTGATGGCCGGGAATGCCTTCATGCAGGTACTGCAGTGGCACCGCCCAGCGCTTGCGTGAGGGCAGGTCGCGGGTGTTGACCTGCAGCACGCCGGGCTGGCTGCCATCGGCCGGGGACGGCGGCTGGTAACTGGCGGCGCTGGCGGTCAACGCGTGTTCGGCCGGGACCGGCCGGATGTCCAGCGCCGCCTTGGGGCGGGTGTCGAACAGGGCCGGCAGCGCGGCGTCCACCTGCTGGCCGACCTCGCGGTAGCGCGCCAGCAGCGCGGCCTCGTCACGGAAGGTGAACTGGCGGTCGTTGCGCATGGCGGCGAAGGTCTTCTGCGCCGACCCGCGGATCTTCGCCTCCTTCATCACGGTGGCGATGCGCTCCTGCAGGTCCTTGACCTCCTGCTCGCCGAGTTCGTGGATTTCCGCCGGCGTGCGCGAGGAACTGGTCAGGTTGGCGATGGTGTGCGCGTACCAGGCCTGGCCGTTGGGCAGGGCGCCGAGGCCGTCGGTGACGCGCGCGGCGGGCAGGTACTGGGTGGCGATGAAGCCGCGCAGCGCGCGGTAGGCCGGCAGCAGCCGGTACTCGATCATGCGCTTGTATTCGGCGGCCAGCCGTTCCCGGTCTTCGGCGGAGAAGTCTTCCGGCATGTTGCGGACTGGCGCCCAGAAGATGCTCTCTTCGGCGCTGGGCTTGATCACCGCATCCAGCTGCGGCAGCACCTTTTCCATCAGCGCGCGCGGCTGCACCACGCCGGCGGCCATGCCTTCGCGCATGTTGGCGATGGCCTGGTCGAACAGCGCCGGCACGGCCAGCGAGCGGCGCGACCAGTTCTCGTAGTCCTTCACCGTGCGGAACGGCTGCGCGCCGGCGCCGGAGCCGAGCACCGCGATGATGCTGGCCAGGTTGTTGTAGGGGTTGATCGGCAGCATCCACGACGGCTGCTGCTCGGCGGCCAGCGAGATGTGCGCATCGCGCACGAAGATCTCGTAACTGAGCAGGTCCTGGCCCTGCAGCCCGTCCTTGCCCACCGCCTCGGCCTTGCCGAGCCATTCGACCATGAAGTCGTGCGCCTGCTGGCGCGAGGCCGGCGACAGGAAGTTGGGCAGCTGGTCGTTGAAGCGCGGGTCGCCCTGGAAGGTGGCCTGCAGCGGGTTCAGCCGCATCGAGGCGTCCCAGTATTCATCGTAGATCCGGTTCAGGCGGCTGGCGTTGTCCTGGATGATGGGCAGCGGCGCGCGGGCCGGTCTTGCCGCCGGTCGCGCCACCGCCTTGCCGCTGCGCGCCTTGGGCTTGGCGCTGCGGGACTGCGTCGCGGTCGGGCGCTGGCTCTTCTTCTTCGCTGCATCGGCGGGCGCGGCGGCGGAGAAGATCAGGAGGGAGGCTACGGCAAGCGCGAGAAAGCGAAGCGGGCTGGAGGACATCGGTGATTCCGGAAACGCACAAGCCCGCGAGCTTGCCCGATATCGCCGGATACGGCCAGACAGCGCGGCGCGGCGGAGCGGCTCCGTACAGCCATGGTCGATGCCACGGCTGTGGATGAAGCGCTACGCCGCCGCCGGTTTCAGCGTTCCCCGGCGCGGGTGAACGGAACGCTCTCGGGGGCGACCGCGCCGCCGGAGATGATGAAGCTCATGGCCTGGTCCACCGTCCAGTCGGTCGGCGTGAGCAGTTCCACCGGGACGATTTCCAGATAGCCCGACGTCGGGTTGGGCGTGGTCGGCACATACACCGCTGCCAGCTCGCGGTTGGTGCCGTGTTCGCGGATGACCCGCGTCACCAGGCCTACCGACTTCATGTCGCGGTGCGGGAAGTCGATCAGCACCACGCGCTGGGTGCTGCCCGGCTGGGTCTGCAGGATGTCCAGCAGCTTCTTGGCGCTGTCGTAGATGACGCTGGCCAGCGGGATGCGGCGGATCACCGCGCCGAACCAGCGCAGCAGGCGCTGGCCGATCACGCGGCGGCTGAGCGCGCCGACCAGCAGGATCACCAGCAGCGTGGCGAGCAGGGCGAACACGTCCTGCATCCATTCCACCCGCACCCAGCCCAGGTAATGGGGGAAGGAGGCGGCGATGCGCTCGGACAGTGGCACCACCAGCGGACTGCTGATGCCGGACAGGAGCACGAACACGAACTTGATCACCACCCAGGTCAGCCAGATCGGCAACAGGGTCAGCAATCCGGTCAGGAACAGGCGCTGCAGGGAGGGACGGTGGGGCGTGGGGGAAGCTTCGGGCGACATGTGCGGATTGTAGCGTCGCCGGCTGTTGCGGAGCATGGCGATTGCGTGCCGCTGTGTTGCCGTATATGTAACAGTTCCGGTCCGCGCGCCCGTTGGCGGATGGCGGCGCGATTCCAAGGGAGAGGACGATGGGCAAGGCATTGCAGCGGGCGCTTGGTGGACTGGCCGGAGGGGTGCTGCTGGTCGCGGTGGTTCTGCTGGCCTCCTGGCTGTGGCCATTGTCGGCGGCGCAGGAACGCACGTTGGCCGCGCTGGAAGCGCCGCGTGCCCTGCCGGGCAGCAACGCCTACGTCACCCTGGCCTCGCTGGGGGTGGAAGGCCCGCTGGCGCAGCGGCAGGCGCGGGTGGACGAACACACCCGCCAGTTCGAGACGTGGTACGCCGACCGATACGTCCCCGGCTTCATCCGCGGCGACACCGAAGACAAGGCGGGCACGCCGCCGCGATTGCCGGGCGAAGATACGCCGTCGCCTGCCGTGGATACGGTGCTGTGCGGCTTCGGCGGGGCGGCCGGCTGCCTGGACGCGGTGCGGAGTCAGCCACAGGCCGTCGCCGCCGCACTGGCGCCGCATGCCACGTTGCTGGCGCGCATGGACGAGCTGGCGCTCCATGGACATTACCACTCGCCACTGACGCAGGCGGCGGCGACGCCGTGGCCGGATATGCGCCAACTGACGGTGCCGCTGAGCGCGCACGCGCTGGCCCACGTGCAGGGCGACAGCGCGCGTGCTTTGGCCGGCCTGTGCCGCGATGCCGGGAGCGGACGCATGCTGATGGCGCAGGGCGACAATCTCCTGACGACGATGACGGGAAGCGCGATGCTGGCGGCCAACGCGAAGATGTTCGCCGCGGTGCTGGCCGAACTGCCGCTGGACGCACCGTTGCCCGCCAGCTGCGGCAAGGCTTTCCTGCCGTTGTCTGCGGACGAGGCCAGCGTGTGCAACGGCATGCGCGGCGAGTTCGCCATGCAGCGCGGGCTTGCGGCGCTGATGGACCAGAAGATCGAGCACGGCCAGCGCTACACCCGGCTGTTCTACAGCAGCGGGAAGACCCTCGCCCGGCAGGCCGAGACCCTGGGGCAGTCCTGTCTTCCGGAAACCCGGCAGGCCATCGCCGAGGATCGCAAGCTGCCGGTTCCGTCCGTGGCGGCATCGGCGTGGTGGCAGCCGCAATGCCTGACCAATGCCATCGGCTGCATCGTCGGCGACATCGCCAGACCCGCCTACCAGGGATACGCGCATCGGCAGCAGGACGCGGCCGCGCAGCTGCGGTTGCTGCAGGCCGCGTTGTGGCTGCGCGGACAGGCGGTGCAGGGGACGGCTGCGCCCTTGGCGGAGCGCCTGGGCAACCTGCCTGCCGGACTGCGCAGCGCGCACCGCCCCATTACCCTCTCCGCCGACGGCATGGCGCTGGAGACGCCGGCCTATGGCAAGGATAGGCAGATGCTGCGGATACCGTTGCCGCAGGCCGTATCCGGCCAATGACACCCGACCGCCGCAGGAGCGGCTTCGGTCGCGATCGAGCGGTATCGGTAAAGTCCCCGGTTGCGACTGGAGTCGTTCCTATGCGGCAGGCTGGCGCGCTTCCGGCTTGAGCCGCACGTAGACCTGCTTGCGCACGCGCGCGACCACCTCGCCCTGCGCGTCGAGGATGTCGTTGGCGAACCAGCGCAGGTATTTGCCGCCATCGGCGGTGGCCGCGCGTACCTCGTCGAGCGTGGCCTCCTCGAGCCGGAACTCGGTGGCGACCGTGCCCTTGCCGGGTTTGACGAACTCGATTTCGCCGGCCTTGTCCCATACGTAGTAATCGCGGCCGAGGTTCTGCAGCAGGCACAGCATCCAGAACGGATCGGTCATCGCGAACAGGCTGCCGCCGAAGTGGGTGCCCACGTAGTTGACGTTCCACGGGCGCTGACGCAGTTCGACGCGCACGTGGCGGTAGTCGGCGCGGATGTCGGTGACATGGATGCCGGTGAACAGGAACGGCGGCCAGAGGTTGATGCCCAGGCGGAACGTGCTGGCTTTCATGGCGTGGCGGTGTGCAAGGGGGAGTCGAGTCTAGCATTCGCCCCCGTATGGAATGGCGCGCGGCGCCTCAGCCGGCCGGCGCCACCTGATAGCCGTCCCGGCCGGCGGCCTTGGCCTGGTAGAGCGCGGCGTCGGTGGCACGGAACAACTGCGACGGCAGGCTGTCGGCGTCGGGCACCACGGTCCCCAGGCCGGCGGTGACGCTGATCCTGGCCTGGCGTCCCTTGCCCACGGCGATACCGGCCTGGCGGACGCGGACCAGGAGGGCTTCGATCAGCTGGATCGCGCCTTCGCTGCTGGTATCGGGCAGCACCAGCGCGAACTCGTCGCCGCCGAAGCGCGCGGCCAGGTCGCGCGGCCGCCGCGCCAGTTCGCCGATCATGCGCGCGGTCTGCTGCAGCACGAGGTCACCGACATGGTGGCCGAAGGTGTCGTTGTAGTGCTTGAAGTTGTCCAGATCGATCAGGACCAGGCTCAACGGCCGCCCGCTGCGCCGTGCCGCCTCGTATTCCAGGCGCAGCGCTTCCTCGAAGCGCATGCGGTTGGCCAGGCCGGTCAGCGGATCGCGGTTGGCCTGGCGGCGCCAGTAGCGCATCTGCCACAGCCCCCATGCCAGCAGCATCAGCATGACGCCGGCGACGGCCGCCACCGGCGCGAACCACAGGTCGAATCCGCGCAGCAGGACCAGGCTGAGCAGCAGGGGGAGCGCCAGCGCCGCCGCCGTGACCCGCAATGGCGACAGCCGTCGCTGGGTCATGCCCAGCGCGCACAATGCCACCAGCGCGATGACCATTCCCGATTGGACGCCCGGAGGCAAGGGCAGGATCACGCGTCCGCCCAGCAGCATGGAGGCGACGTTGGCCTGGTACTCGGTGCCGCTCATCCAGCTCTCGCGCGAGGTCGGCGTGAGCAGGCGCGGGGCGATGCCGCTGGCGGTCATGCCGACGATCACCCGCCGGTCGCGCAGCAGTCCCGATGGCAGGCGGCCTTCGAGCACGTCGATGTAGGACACCTGCGGGAAAGTGCCCGGCCGCCCGGCATAGCGCAGCCGCACGTAGTTGTCGCGCCGCCACTGGTAGGGCGAGGCGGTTTCCGGGGCCGGATCGCCGAGTCCCGGGACCGGGCCGTCCTTGCCGCTCAGCGCCAGGCCCAGCGCCGGCCAGTAGGCCGAGCCCACGCCCGCCTTCAGGTACAGGCCGCGGGCCACGCCGTCGCCATCGACTTCGATGTCGGTGTGGGCCAGCGTCCTGGCCGCCGAGGCCAGGACCGGCACCGGCAGCAGTTCCTCGGGCACCGCCGCGTCGCTGGCCGATGCCGCCAGCACCGGCAGCACCACATTGCCGCTGCGTTTGATCGCGGCGGCCAGCTCCTCGTCCTGGGTGGCGTCCTTGCGGTCGGGCTCGGGAAACATCAGGTCCAGCGCGACGCGGCGGGCGCCGGCCTCGTGCAGGCGGTCCAGCAGGCGCGCATGCGTGCCGCGCGGCCATGGCCACTGTCCGAGCTGCTGCAGGCTGCGCTCGTCGATGGCGACGATGGCCAGGCTGTCATCCGGGGTGTAGTCCCAGCCACCCACCAGCTGGTCGTAGACATGTTCGTCCTGCTGCCAGAACAGGTGCGCCTGGCTGGCCCATCCGGCCAGGCCCCCGAGCACGCCGGCCAGCAGCAGCCGCTGGGGCCAGGGCAGCAGGATTGCCCTCATAGCGCCAACAGCAGCAGCGCGCCGGCTCCGGCGCCATAGCAGAGCTTGCAGGGCAGCCGGATCTGCTGGGCGGTGGAGAACGGCCCCGCATAGCCGTCGTCGTCGATGTACTGCACGCGCACATGCAGGGTGCCGCCGCGCCAGGGCTGCTTCATCGTGATCTCGGGCGCGGCGGTTTCGCGGTCGAGCAGCGGCATGCTGAAATCGCCGCGGCGGTCCATCTGCACGCGATAGCGCTGGCCTTCGGCGCCGGCCTGCCAACGCAGCGTCAGCTGACCTTTGCCCGCCTGCGCCGGCTGCAGGCCGGGATCGGACGGGGCGTCGCTGATCCGCAGCGGCAGGGCCTGCCCATAACGACCGCCCTGGCCCAGTGCGTCCACCGACGCGACCCGCCAGTAATAGTCGCCGGGCGCGAGCGCGACGGGCGAGCGCAGGCGCGTGGCATCGGTCCGGCTTTCGGCCAGCGGTTGCCGGAAGTCGGGCTCGCGCGCGATCTGCAGCAGGCTGCCGGCGGCACCGGCCACCTGCGCCCACGCGAACCGCGGATGCGCCTGGTTGAGGGTCTGGGCGTGCAGCGGGGCGGTGGTCAGCGGCGGCGGCAGGCCGTCGGGAACCCGGAAGTCGTGGGCGCTGTCATGGCCCTCGACACCGTCGGCATCGACCGCGCGTACCAGCAGGCGCAGTTGCCCGGGCGGCAGGTCGTCGATGCGGATGCTGGAATCGGGCGTGTCGCGCGCGAACAGCAGGACGTCCGGCGCATCGGCGCGTACCACCTCGATGCGGTAGCCACGCGCCTGCGGCAGTGCCTGCCAGGCGGCCAGCAGCGGCAGCGGCTCGAGCCGCAGGCGCGTGGTGTCGATCTCCGGCGCGGCGAGCAGCGGCTGGGCCGGTGCGGGCGCCCGTGCGGCGGACGCGCTCAGGCTGGCCTGGCCGGGATCGACCATCTGCCGGCCATGGCGGTTGCCCACCTGCACCCGGCCTTCGACCACCTCGGTGGCGCCCGGGTCGCCGCCATCCTGCGCCGCGCTGACGCGGAACACGGTACCGCGCACGCTGCTGGTGGCGGTGGGCGCGGTGATCATGTAGCGCGACGCCGGACCCTGCGCCGGGGTCACCCGGTTGCTGCTGCGGCCGCGCTGCAGGCGCAGGCGGGTATCCACCATGCCAGTGGCGCCATAGCTGCTGAGCTGGTCCAGGCGCAGTTCCGAGTTCTCGCGCAGCAGCAGGCGCGAGTCGTCGGCGAAGGCCAGGGTGATGCTGGCATCGGCGCTGGTGCGGATATGGCTGCCGATGGGCAACTGCATGCCTTCGCGGGCGGCGGTGGCGGCGCGGTCGCCGCCGCCGATCTCGACCTCGCCGCGCACGGCCACGACGCGCGCCGGCGCCGGTTCCACCCTCAGCCAGGCGATGGGGAAACGCAGCACCTGGCCCGGCGGCAGGCGGTAGGGATTGGAAACCGAGTTGTGGCCCTGGAGTTCTTCCCAGGACACGGTCGGCTTCAGATAGCGCGTCCCCAGGTCCCACAGGGTGTCACCCGGGCGCACGCGATAGGTCCAGTCCTGTGCGCTGGCCGCCGCCGAGCACGACAACGGCAGTGTCGCCAGTGCGATCTGCAGCAGAAGGGTCAGGCGCAGCGCACGCGGGTTGGACAGCATCATGGGCATCTCGGTCCTTGCAGGCGCGGGAGCCGGATGCCCGGATACTGTGCGCCCGGCACCCTCCATCCCCAGATGGCGCGGCGGAAACCGCCACGCGGTCATCACTATGATGAACGGTGCATTATCGGGCAGGCAGTGTTTCGCCTGCCTGAACGCGCAACGACACTCAGAACAGCAGTGACGACATGCGGCGGCGGTAACGGCCGACGAGGTCTTCGTCCTCGACGACCCGGAACGCGTCGATCAGCGCCTTGCGCGGCAGCCCTTCGCTGTAGTTGCGGTCGATCCGGAGCATTTCCAGGAACTGCTCCAGCGCCGCCTCGTCCTGGCCGCCCAGCAGGCTGTGGATGCCGAGCAGGTGGCGGGCCTGCAGGTCGTTGCCATCGGCCTGCACGCGCGCGGCCAGTGCATCGGCCGACGGCGCTCCGGCCAGCGCGGCGTGGAAGTCCAGCCGCGCGCGGGCGCGGATGGCGCGGTCGTCGGTGGCGAGGTTGGCGGGCAGGGCGTCGAGCAGCTGGCTGGCCTCCTGTACGTCGCCGGTCTTGATCAGGGCCAGCGCCAGGTCCAGCTTCAGCTCGGCCTTGTCCGGCTCGTTGGCGATGGCTTCGCGCAACGCGGCGACCTGCGACAGCGGATCCAGCGGCGCGGCCTCGGTTTCGATCTCGACGGGCGCTTCGGCCGGGGTGACGCCGTGCTGGGCCAGGAATTCGCGCAGCTGTCCTTCCGGCAGCGCGCCGGGGAAGCCGTCGACGATCTGCCCGCCCTTGACCAGGAATACCGTGGGCACCGAGCGGATCTGGAACGCCGCGGCGATCTGTTGTTCCTTGTCCACGTCGACCTTGGCCAGTTCGAAGGCGCCGTGGTATTCGCCGGCCAGCTTCTCCAGGATCGGCCCCAGCGTCTTGCACGGCCCGCACCAGGTCGCCCAGAAGTCCACCAGCACCGGCGTCTGCAGCGATTTCTGCAGGACTTCGGTCTCGAAGGTTTCGGTCGTGGCGTCGAAAACGTGGGGCAGGTCGGACATCGCGGTGCTCGCAGGAAAGTTCACGCCCGAGATGGTGGCAGAGCGCGCGGATGCAAGTCGATGTAAAGAATGTTTGACATCGCCCGAAGTGGATGTAATGTCTACTTTACATTTCGTACGCCATGGGTGACATCGTGGGCAAGGGGAAGATCGCGGGGGTGATGGTCGTCGCGGCGCTGGCGATGTGGTTGCTGCTGGCCGGGCCGGAGCGGGTGCTTGGCCTTGACGGCGGCAACGTCGGCATCCTGCTGCTGATGGGCGCGATGTGGGCGGCCGTGCACGGCATAGGCCGCGCCACGCGCGAGGAACTGGAAGGCGCGGGTTCGCCGGGCGAGTGGAAGGCGTGGCTGGGCCTGGGCTTCATGTCGCTGGCCGTCGTCTATGGCCTGGCCAAGGCGCCGCTGTTCCTGCACATGGCGCGCTGGAACGATCCCGATGCCGGCGCGGTCGCGCGCAACCTGGTGATGCTGCTGGTCGCGTGGACCGTGTTGTCGCGGTTGCTGGATTCGCGCTGGAAGGGCGCCGTGCGCGGCGACGAACGCGATCGGGGCATCGAACAGGCTGCGGCGGCGTGGGGGCGTGGCGCGCTGGTCGCCGGCGTAGTCGGCATCGCCCTGATGCTGGGGCTGTCGCCGGCGGAAAAACTGCAGTGGGCCAGGCCTTTCGTCGTCGCCAACCTGCTGGTGGGCACGCTGATGGGGAGCTGCCTGGTCGAGTATGCGGCTACGGCGCTCCAGTACTGGCGCGACCGGCGCGGGGTCGGGGCATGAAGCGAGCGCAGGACAGCGGACAGGTCATGGAGGAAGAACGGGTGAACGGCAGGGAGATGTTCGCGGCGATGAGCCGGCAGGAGAAGACGGCATGGCTGCTGCTGGCCGCCTTCGGCCTGTCGGCGGGCCTGGTGGGGTGGCGGCTGTTCTTTTCCGACGCCGCACTGGAAAAGAATGTCGTCTATCCGGCCTGGTACCTGTTCTGGATCGGATACTTCTTCTTCATCCGCAAGGACCGGACGGTGGCGGCGGACGAGCGCGACAGGATCATCCAGGCGCATGGCGTGCGGGCCGGCTATACCGCGTTGGCGTTGATGCTGGTGGTCGTTTCGGTGCTGGCCGAAGGCTACGGGGAGTTCGTCGCTTCGCGCACCGGCTATTGGCTGGCGAACTTCCTGGTCTGGCTGGTCTGCCTCTCCGTGAGCCTGCATGCGGCGGTCATGGTCTGGCATTACTGGCGCGACCGCTGATGAGCGGCACGCCGATCGGCAACGACATCCGCCGGCTGCGCTTCGAGCGCGGCGAAATAACCCAGCAGGCGCTGGCCGACGCCTGCGGCGTGACCCGGCAGACCATCATCGCGCTGGAAGCAGGGCGGTACGCGCCGTCGCTGGAACTGGCGTTCCGCATCGCGCGCACGTTCGGCGTCGGCGTGGAGGAGGTGTTCCGCTGGCAGCACTGACCTGCGCGGATGCGCCGCGCCGGCTTTCCGGACGGCGCACAGGGGAACGGCCCGCCGTGTGGCGGGCCGTTCTTACGCGCGATGCAGCCGATCAATGATGCGCGGGCTGTTCCTGCACCACGGTGGCGGGCGCGGTGACCGCCGGGGGCGCCGCCGCGGCGCTGGCAGGCAGCGACAGTTCCGGGTTGACCTGCTGTGCCTGCAGTGCCTTGATCTGCTGGTTCAGCGCTTCCAGCTGGGTGTTGGTGGCGCGCAGGTCCGAGCTGAGCGCCACCGCCTGCTGCTTGCGTTCCTGGATGGCGTTGCTGACCTGCAGCGATTGCTGGCGCTGCTGCTCGACCTCCTGCTGCAGGCCGCGCAGGCGCCGCTCGTTGAGCGCGACAAGTTTCTCGCTGTAGGCCTTGCCGGCCTGCAGGCGGATGGTGTCCAGGTAGACCTGGGCCAGTTCCTTGGTCTGTTCGGCGAAGGTCTGGTACAGCGTCTCGGCGCTCTCGGCCGATTCGGTGCGGATCACGCGCCAGAATTCCTTTTCATGGAACAGGGCGACGTAGTAGTTCAGCGACTCGGCATGGAACAGCAGGCTGGCGCCGTAGTTGCCGTTGTAGGTGGTGCGCATCTCGGTGAGTTCGCGGTTGCCCATCAGCCGCTGCAGGTCGCTCACCGTATTGCCGATGGCGCTGTCTTCGCTGCGGGCGGGCGCCGCGGGAACTTCGGCCTCGCCGCGCTGCCAGCGCCCGGCATGCGCATCGGGTGTGGCGGCCAGGCCGGCCAGTGCGAGCAGCGCGCAGCACAGCCACGCGGACAACGTATCCATCGTTCTCATAGTCCTCGAATCCCCCGGATCGCGACAACCACCGGACTGTCCATGCCGGCGGTGATTGGCGCCGAGTCTAGCATGTGGAAAACGGCCGGAAATCCATCGCCGGTCGCTGTCTTTCGTACGCCTGCCGCCATCAGTAGACCAGCTGCGCCGGGGCGCACTGGATCGACTGCACGTGTACGTCGGTGCGCCCCAGTTCAAGCCCGAGTACCTCGGCCAGCGTCCGCGTGAGCAGGGTGCCGACGCTGTTGAGGAGGGGCTTGAGGAAATCGAGCGCAGGCTTGAGGACCAGGCACAGCAGACCGTTGCAGGTGACCGCGCCGTTGCCCGGGCTGGTCACGCCACTGCCGCTGTAGGCATCGAGCAGGCCGCCGGGTGCGGTCTGGAGGTAGGAAGTCAGGTTGCGCTTGAGGCAGTTGTTGTAGTCCAGGTTGCCGAGCAGGCTGTTGCAGCGCTCGACGGCCAGCCCGCCCAGCAGGCTGCCGAGCAGCCCACTGAGTGCGCCCAGCCCCTGGCCGGTCGCCGTGGCACGGTAGCCCTCCCAGACCGAGCCATCGCGGAAACAGGTGTCCAGGTAGAGCAGGCCACAGGCAAAAGGCACGCCCTTGCTGACGTTCCAGTCGAGTGGTGGAAGCCCTTGGCTTCCGGTACGCAGCAGGTTGATGGTGCGGTCCACATCGTATCTGCCGCCGCCGGGATTGGCGGCTTTCAGGAACTGATCGGCGAGGTTGGCGGCGGTGGTGGGCTGGCTCATTCCCTGGCCGCGGGGGTCGAGCATGCGCGAGAGGACCTTGAGCAGTTCATCCACCAGGCGTTGGGCCGTGTCGCCGACCGCCAGCGGGTTGATCCGGGTCGAGCCCGTCTCGCCTTCGGCCAGGGTCAGCGACTGGCTGCCGGTGAGGGCGTCGATGCTGATCCTGTCGTTGATCAGCGGGGCGCCCAGCAGGGTCAGCAACTGCTCGTTCTGCAGGCGGGTGTCGCAGACCTCGCTCCTGGAGAACACGTCGGCCGCCGCTACCTTGCCAACGCAGCTGCGCAGCACCGAGGCATCGACGCGGATGGTCGCCGTGCGCGGTGCCTGCCCGCATTGCAACGAGGTCAACGTGCCCATCGCATTGGTGACGTCGGCATAGACCGGCAGTTTCAGCCGTGTCCCCAGCGTCGAGAGGACCGGGCCCAGCCCCGGGATCTTGTCGCTGTCGATGTCGATCGCCACGCGGACCTGGGCGTTGTACGCGCGGGCGCCCACGCCGCCGATGGCGATGGACGGCGGCTCGATGATGCCGGCGCGCACCTCGACCCCGCCGGCGATGACGAGATTGTCCACGGCCACGCCGCGGCCGCGGGAGGCGATGGCGATGGCCGTGGTCACCAGGTCCATCGCATTGACATCGGCCTGCAGCGCGCTGCCGATGGTGCCGTCGGGCGCGACCACCGCGGCGAACAGGCCGCCGGCCTGCCCGGTGCTGCCAAGCTGGAGATCGAGGCGGTCCAGGTCCAGCTGCGTGCCGATCCGGCTGGCCAGAGCATCCAGGCGCAGCCCGGCCATGCCGTTGCGGTCCAGCACGGTCGTGGTGGCGCTCAGCAGCCGGCCCAGCGAGACCTTGTTCGCCGCCAGGAACCGGTTGAAATCGGCCACGCTCATGTCGACGTCGACCGGAAGGCCCAGGGCTTCCAGCAGGCCGGCCGGCGTGACCTTGGCCTGGGCCAGTCCGTCATAGGCGAGCACGGTGGCGGTATCGACGTTGACCCCGACCAGGCGCAGGACATTGCCCAGCGGCGAATTGCCGTTGACCCGAAGCAGCTGCGAGCCGACGCTGAACACCGCGCTGGGCGGCGTGAGCTTGGCCACTGCCTCGGCCTGGACGGTCGGAAGGCCGGCGTTCTGGCCGAAGAACGGCAAGGCGGCACGGCGCGTGGTGACCTTGACCGCGTTGAGCGGATGGTCGCTGTCGACGGCTTCGCGGAAATGGTCCGCCGCCGGATTGGCGATACCCCAGTTGCCGCAGCGGATCGTGATGCTGCCCGCGAACCGGTTCTGTTCCATCGCGTTCTGGCGTGCGGCGCGGTTGTCCTGGTTGTCGGAGCTGCACAGTCCCAGCCGCTGCGCGCCGGCGAGCGCGGCCAGATCGGCGACCTTCTGCGCCTCGCGCTTGGCCCAATAGAGATGGCCGATCTCCACCAGGCCGAGGATCGCCACCAGGCCCAGCAGCAGCAACATCATCATCACCGAGCCGCCGCCGCGCTGGACCTGGGAGGAACGCGCACCGCCCGCGTGGGTCGGTGGTCGGGGACGTGGCGTGGTCATGGTGGCCTCAGCGGCTGGACCGGCCACTTCCCGACGTGGGCAGCGCGGCGTCGAAGTATTCGGGAACCGGATGCTTGAAGCTGTCGAGATAGCGCTGGTAGCTGCGGCTCGCCGCTTCGCCCAACATTGGCAGCGCGTTGCCGGCCTGCGTGCCTTCGGCCTGCAACCGGAGCAGGCTGCGGGTGGTCTCGCCGATCCCCGCGGGCGGAAACGCGGGTGCATCCGCGGCCGGCAAGGGCGCAGTGTCCCGCCGCATCGCCGGTTCCGTCGCGGCGACCGGCGTGGCCGGCATGTCGGTACGCGCGGTGAGTGGAAGGTGCTGGGCACGCGCGGGCGACCACGGCATCGCCAGCAGCAGGCACAGCGCGAAGAGGGAACGTGTCATGGCATCACCTCATCGGAGCGGTCGGACGACGGAGCGAAGCGTTCGAGCATGGAGCCGGGCGGGCGCTGGACGGTATCGCCTGCGGCTACCGGCGGTGCCGGGGATGCCTGCGCCCGCGCCGGGGCGGCCGGCGGCGAACGCAGCGTGGCGTAGAGGCGGGCGACCTCATCGCGCACCGGCCCGGAAAGGCGGGCGCCGCGCATGATCGTCTCGGCCAGGCTGGATTGGCCTGACAGCAGTGCCCAGAGCGCCAGGTTGGCGGCCGCACGCGAACTGTCGGGGGCCAGCTCGGCGGCCTTGGCCAAGGGCGCACGCGCGTCGGCGATGCGCCCGGACTGCAGCAGGGCGAAGCCGAGATCGCCGAGGTAGCGCGGCTCCAGCGGCTCCAGGCGCACGGCATTGGCAAGCGCCAGCTGCGCATTGTCGCGGTCGCCGGCGGCGGCGGCGCCCAGGCCGAGTCCATGCCAGGCCGGGGCGGGCTGCGGGCTGCGCCCCAGGCCGCGGTAGAGCGCGGCGGCGGCATCGCCATTGCCGGTCTCGCGCTGGGCATCGGCTTCCAGGATGCGCAGGTCGGGAGTGTCGCCGAAGCGTTTTTTGAAGGCGTCCACATGCGCCAGCGATGCGTAATAGGCGCCCTGGTCCTGCATCTGCCGGATCAGCGCCAGATACATGCCGCGATCGTCCTGCGGCGCGGGCTCCAGCGTCGGTTCCAGCGGCGGTTGGCGGTAGGCCATTCCGCCGTGCGCGCAGGCCGCCAGCAGCAGGACGAGCAGCGGGGGCAGCGCCGCGCGGTTCACGACTTGCCCATCCCGGCGAGCGCGCTCGCCAGGGCAAGAATGGCCGGGCCGGACAGCACCAGCATCAGTGCCGGCAGCAGGGTCAGCATCATCACCACGGTCATTTTCACGGACAGTTTCCCCACCTTTTCCTTCATCTTCATCCGCCGCTGCTCGCGCAGCCGCATGCCGAACTGCTTGAGCGGCTCCTGTACCGCGCCGCCGTGCTGGTGCACCTGCAGCACCATCTGCATCAGGCTGCGCAGGTCGTCGTTGCCGAAATCCTCGGAAAGGCGGCGCAGCGACTGCGCGCGGCTGCGGCCACGGGTGTAGGCGGCGTTGGCCTTGCGGATCTCGCCTCCCAGCGTCGGGATCGCCATGCGCAGCTTGTCGCCGATCATCTGCAGGCTCTGGTCGATGCTGAAGCCCACGCCCTGCAGCAGGCGCAGCAGGTCGATCAGCAACGGCAGTTCCTCGTCGACCCTGCGCCGCAGGCGGCCGGCCCAGCTGCGCAACGCCAGCTTCGGCAGCAGGATGCCGAGCGCGAAAGCGCTGACCACCAGGGCCGCGGCGCGGAGGCCATGCGGCTGCATCAACAGCAGGCCGAGCACCGGGAGCAGCACGGCCAGCAGCACGCGCAGCGCCAGGAAGGCGGTAGCGCCGGCGCGGTGGTTCCAGCCGACCTGTTCGAGCAGCAGCCGGTCTTCGGGCGCCAGCAGCATCTTCTGCAACTGGCTGCCCTCGAAGTGTTCGCCGATGGCGCTGAGTTCGGCCAGCAGCGCCTGCCAGCGGCCACGCGGCGGTGGCGCCTGCTCGGGCGCCTTCTGCGTATTGTCCAGCGCATGCTGCAGCGTCGCCTTGACCTGCTGCGCACGCCGGTCCTGGAACAGCAGGCCGGCGGCGGCCAGAAGCAGGGCCAGCGCCACGCAGGCAACGGCGAGGGCGAAGAGCAGGTTCATGCGCCGGTCTCGCGGCTGGGGGGCGGCGCCGGCGGGGACGGGTATCGGCTCATATCGATTTCGCCAACCGGTACAGGACGAACGCGCCGCCCGCTTCCAGCGCGACCGCCAGCAGCAGGAGCTTGCGCCCCAGCGGCTCATGGAACATGGGCTGGAAGAAATCGGGATTGAGCAGTGCCATGAACAGCGCCGAGACCACCGGCAGCAGGCCCAGTACCCAGGCCGACATGCGCGTCTCGGAGGTCGTTGCCTGCAGTTCGCGCTGGACTTCCTCCAGGTCGCGCATGAAATCGCTCATGCGCTGCAGGATCTGGTCGCTGCGGCCGCCGATGCGGATGCTGGTGCCGAGGATCACCGACAGCATTTCCAGCGGTTGCAGCCGATACGCCTGCGCTGCCTGCAGCAGGGCGCGGTCCAGGTCCATGCCGGCGCGGGTATAGCCCAGCGCGTTGTCGAGGATGGGGCGCAGCGGTGGGGTGACGTTCTGCGTCGCGCTCTGGAACGCCATCGACAGGCTGTTGCCGATGCCGGCCATGCGCACCATGTTTTCCAGGAAGTCCGGCATCTGCGCGATCAGCCGCTGGCGGATCTTCTCGATGCGCCGCTGCAGCCACAGGCCCAGGCCCAGGGCATACAGCGCCATCGTGACCGCGCCGAACCACGCGGAGCCCATGCGGATGCCGGCGCCGACCGGCAGGATGAGGGCGGGCAGGCACAGCAGGGCGAGCATGCGGCGGCTGTCGTCCAGGCCCGCGCGGCGCAGCAGTTCGGCCCAGCGCTGCCGTGGCGGTTGTGCGATGGTGGCATTGCCGGGCGCGGCGGCCGGTGCCGGCGCCAGCCGGGTCTCGGCGTGCAGCGCAGCGGCGCGCTGCTGCTGGCGCGCGGCAACGCCCCACCACAGGTGGATGGCGCCAACCGCCAGCAGCAGGGCGATGCTGGCCACCAGCAGTGCCCCGCTCACGGCAGTTCTCCAAGCGAGGCCTGGCGCAGTTCCATGCGGAACGGCTCGAGCTTGTGGCAATGAGGGTGGAAGCCGAGGCCGAGCCAGCGGTCGCGCTCGCGGCTGTCGTTGTCGATCCAGCTTTCGTGCTTGAACAGTTCCTGGCTGCTGATGATGTTGTCGCTGACGCCGGTGATTTCGGTGACGGACATGATCACGCGGCGGCCGCTGCCGAGGCGCGAGATCTGCACGATGAAGTCGATGGCGCTGGCGATCTGCCGGCGCAGGCTTTCCTCGCTGCCCTGGAAGCCGGCGAAGCCGGCCAGCATCTCCAGCCGGTACAGGCAGTCGCGCGGCGAATTGGCGTGGATGGTGGCCATCGAGCCGTCGTGGCCGGTGTTCATCGCCTGCAGCATTTCCAGCACTTCGGCGCCGCGCACCTCGCCCACCACGATCCGGTCCGGACGCATGCGCAGGCTGTTGCGGACCAGGTCGCGGATGTTGACCGCGCCGCTGCCGTCGAAACCGCCCAGCCGGCTTTCCAGCCGCACCACGTGCGGATGGTTGAGCGAGAGCTCGGCGGTGTCCTCGATGGTGATGACGCGTTCGTTGTGCGGGATGAAGGTGGCCAGCGCGTTGAGCAGCGAGGTCTTGCCGGAGCTGGTGCCGCCGGAGATCAGGATGTTGCAGCGCCCGCGCACCATCGCGTTGAGCAGCGCGTAGATGGGCTTGTCGAACGCGCCGCGACCGAGCAGTTCGTCCGGCGTGAACGGGTCCTTGCGGAACTTGCGGATCGAGACCATCGGCCCGTCGACCGCCAGCGGCGAGATGATCGCGTTGAGGCGGCCACCGTTGGGCAGGCGCGCGTCGACCATCGGGTTCGAGTCGTCCAGGCGCCGGCCGAGCGGGGCGATGATCCGGCGCAGGATGCGCAGCAGGTGGCGGTCGTCGCTGAAGCGCTGCGGCGCGCGCTGCAGCACGCCGCCGCTGGAGACGTGCACGTCCTTGTAGCCGTTGATCAGGATGTCCTCGATCTCCGGATCGTGCAGCAGGTCGTCCAGCGGGCCGAAGCCGATCAGTTCCTTCTGCAGCGCGATGGCGACGGTCTCCATCTCCTGCGCGTTGACCGGGATCTTCCATTCCTTGACGAAGGCCGCGGTCTGCGCCTGCACGAACCGGGCGATGGTCGATGGCGCCCATGCGTCGATATCGACCCGCTCGTCCTCGATGTGGTTGAGCAGGTACTCGTGCGCGGCCGAAAGCATGCTCTGGAACTGCTCGGTCTGGTCGAACGGCAAGCCCGGCGGCGCGTCCGCCTCGGCGGCGGGGGGCGTCATGCGCTGCGGCAGCGGAGTGATTTTGTCTTCCATGGTTAGCGACCCAGGAGAGAAACAAGGCGGGCGATGGGGGAGGTGATCGGCGCCGCGTCGCGGCCGCCGGCCAGGTGTTGCAGCAGCGGTTGCAGGGCGCGCACGTAGGGATCGCGCGGCGCGCTTTCGGTGAGCAGGCGGCCGAGCCCGGTGCTGGCGCGCAGCGCCCGGCTGCGCTCGGGGAGCGTCGCCAGCAGCGGAAGGGCGAAACGCTCGGCGATCTGCCGGTCGCTCAGGCCGCCGTCCGGGTCGTAGCGGTTGACCAGAAGGCGCAGGCGTTCGTCGCGCAGTTCGCGGTGATCCAGGTCGCGCAGGGCCTGGTCCAGCGAGACCAGCGAGCCGATGCCCTGGTCGGCGACCAGCCAGATTTCATGCGCCTGCTTCAGCAGCGCGGGAGGGACCTGGGACATCGGCATGCCGCCCGTGTCGGCGACGACCAGCGGGAAGATGCCGCGCAGCTGGCGCAGCAGGGCCGCCGGCTCGTGCACGGGCGGCAGGGCGGTGCCGGCCATGCCCAGCAGCGCCAGGCCGCTGCCGTGGTGGGCCAGGGCGGTGGTGGCGAAGGTGGGGTCGATGCGCTCGACGTTGCGCAGCGCCTCCTCGTAACCGAAGTGGCTTTCCACGCCCAGATAGAGTGCGCCATCGCCGTTGGGCTGGCCGAGATCCAGCAGCAGGACCGGATTGGCCGCCTGCCCGCCGCTGCCGGGATGGCCCAGGCGCGCGGCCAGCTGCGCGGCCAGATGGACGGCGAGCATGCTGGTGCCGACGCCGGCGCGCACCCCATGGAGCAGGACCAGGCGCCCGGCGGGCGCCGCCACAGGTGCCGGTGCCACCGCCGTGGGGGAAGGCAGCGGCAGGCTGGTGATGCGCTCGAACACCTCGAGCATCTGCGGGGCGTTGTTGTCGATGTCGATGAAGTCGCGCACGCCCGCGCGCACCGCCACCAGCAGGTGATGGGCCTGTTCCGGCCCCTCGGTTCCGACCCCGACCATCGGCAGCGGGCAGGCCGCGGCGGCCAGCTGCCGCGCCAGATCCGACGAATAGCCGGCGTTTCCGCCGCAGTAGTCGAGCAGGACCAGCGGCGCGCCCGCGGCAACCTTGGCCAGCTGCTGCGGGGACACCTCGCGGCTGTCCACCCAGGTGAGCTGCGCATGCCCGGACAAGGTCGAGCCCAACCGCGCCATGTGGCGGTTGTCGGGGGCATAGAGCACCAGTTGCAGGTTCGGGGTCTGGTGCATGAGCGGCAGTGGCATGACCGACGGCATGGCGGGGGTCAGCGCGAGAAGCCCGGCAGCTGGTCGGGCGAGGCCGGGTGCAGCAGCCACGAACCCCAGACCGGCAGGCGGGGACTGGCCTCGCGCTGGCCCGGCAACGGGATGTCAGTGCCCTTGGCCAGTGGCCGCACCAGGCGCGGGGTGACCACGATCACCAGTTCCTTGTCCTCGCGCTTGTAGTCCAGGTTGCGGAAGAACGAGCCGATCACCGGGATGTCGCCCAGCAGCGGGATCTTGTTGACCATCGACGACAACTGGCTGCTCACCAGCCCGCCGATGACGAAGCTCTCGCCGTCGCCCAGTTCGACGGTGGTGTCCGCGCGCCGGGTGGAGATGGCCGGGATCTGCACGCCGTCGAGGCTGATGCCGCGGGTGTAGTCCAGGTCGCTGGCCTCGGGGGCCACCTTCAGTGCGATGCGGTCCGGCGACAGCACCGTGGGAGTTACCGTCAGGCCGATGCCGAAGGGCTTGAACGTCACCGTGGTGGTGCCCAGGCCCTGCGGTTCGAGGATCGGCAGTTCGCCGCCGGCCAGGAAGCTCGCGCTCTGGCCGGACAAGGCCACCAGCGTGGGCTCGGCCAGCACGCGCGCCATGCCGTTGCTCTGCAGCAGGTCGATGCTGGCGTTCCAGCTGTGGGGGAGGGAGCTGGCGACCAGTTTGAAGGCCGAGGACAGGGCGCCGCCGTTGCTGCTGGCGCCGGACGGCGACGTGAAGCCGTAACTGAAGCCGCCATTGGTGTTCCTGAAGTTCACGCCGATCTGGCGCAGCACGCTGCGGTTGAACTCCACCACCTTCACTTCCACCTGCACCACGCCGCCGCCGGCGATGGTGGATACGTCGTTGATGACGCCCTTCTCGCCGACCACGCTGGCGACCGCCTTGCGCGCCGCCTCGTGCGACAGCAGGGTGGGCGTCTCTCCCTGCAGCAGCCCTTGTCCGTCCTGCACGGCCACGGCGGGGGAACGGGCATCGAGCAGGCCGCGCTGCACCGCGCTGCGGACATCGACGCGGATGCGGGTCGGCGCGGGCTGCTGGCGCTGCCACAGCATCAAAGTGGTGCTGCCGGCGTTCCTGCCGACCAGCAGCACATGGCGCTTGTCGCGCAGGGATGTGACATCGGCGATCTCCGGGTCGGCGATGGCGATTCGTTCCACGTCCGCGGGCAAGGTCCACGGACGCTGTTCGTGGAGTTCCAGTTGCACCGACTCGCCGGCCGCCATCTGGGCCTGGGCGATGGCCGGAAGAACCGCGGCCAGCGCCCCGGTGGTCAGGAACAACCGGAGCAGGACGTGTGGCAGGCGATGGGCAGGCTTTGCCATGGTCGAACTCCCTTTCACGGCGATGACAGCAGGGTGGCGGGACTTGAGCCGCGCACGATCTCGATGCCGCCTCCGGTCGGAGCGCGGCGCGGTAGCGTCCTTTGCGGGGCAGCGGCGGGCGGCGCGCTCCTCGCGCCGGCCAATCCGTCCAGATCGACGCCCGCGAACGCCTGGTTTTCCGGCCGCTGTGCTTCTTCGGCCGCCATGCCATCCAGCCCGCGGCGCAGGGCCAGCACCGGCGCGGGTGCGGCGAACAGCGTGTTGTCGGCCATCGCGGTGTCGATCGGGTTGCGCAGGGCCAGGAACAGCTTGCCGCTCTGGGCGCCGAGCAGCAGGCGTCCGATCATTTCCACCGGAACGGCGAGCACCGCGGTCCTCGCCGGCGTCGTCGTGGCACTTCCGCCGCTGGAACCGCTGCCGTTTCCGATGATGGAAGCGGCGCGGCTGTCCGTTTCCGGCGCCCTGGTTTCTTCAGGCGCTGCAGTGGCCGCGGGCGGTGCGGCGGACTGCATGTCGCGTTCGCCGTAACCCAGCACGCGCAGGCGCGACAACAGCAGGCGCGCCTGCATACCACCCTGGCGGGAGCCCGCGGCCGCGTTCATGCCGGGCAGGCTCATGAACACGTCCACATGGTCGCCCGGCGCGACCCGGTTGCCGGCGCCGGCCAGTTCGTCCACCGGTATCGCCACCGCCCGTTCGCCGGGATTCAGGGCCAGGGCGATGCCGCGCGACACCCCGCTGCGCGGTATCGGCTGCCCGGCGTCGATGTCCTGCAGCAGGACACCGCCGGTCACCTCGCCCGCGTAGAAAAAGGCGCCCGGAGGCTGCTGGGCAAGAGCGGCGACCGTGAGGTCGTTGGCGGTCAACGGCATGCCCGCAGTCAGCGGCCTCGCCGCCACGACCACGTCGTAGCGCGGCGCCTGCGCGACAGCCGGCGAAGTGGCCTGCACCGCCTGCGATGAACGGCGCCCGATGCCGATGGCGATGATCGCCAGCAGCACGGCGATCGCCAGGAGCAGTATTGCCGTGATTCTTATGGCCCTGGGCATGATGGTTCCCCCTTGCGGACGTGTGGCGTCAGTTGCTGTCGGTATCCAGTTGCACGATGGCACTGCTGCGCATCCGCTCGCCCATCACCCAGCCCAGCAGTCGCCCGGTTCCGGGAATGAAGGGGTGGCGGTCGTAGTCGTAAGAGACGCTGACCTGCATGCAGCGCGTCGTGCCGTCGCCCGCGCAGAGGTAGGCGTCGGATACGACGATGGGCTCGGCCGCGGCCCCCTGGCAGTCGGCAGCCTGGCCGGAAAAATTCAGCAGCCACTGCATCGAGCGCGCCGAGGCCCGGCAGGCATTGCTGCGACGCGCCGGGACGTCGCCATGGCGCAGGGCGGCGCGCGCGCCTTCCCCCGCGGCGAGGGTCAACGACTGCTGAGCGGCGAAGACCATTACTCCGGTGAAGGTGACCAGCAGTAGCGGCACTATCCCCAGCATCAGCAGGAGCGCATATTCGATGCTGACCACCCCGCGCTGCCTTTTTATATTGAATCCATGGCTCGGTTGTTTATCCATGTGAAATCCCGGTGAAAACAACGAGCAGGGTCGCGACGCCGAGATAGGCGGCATAGGGGATTCCCCTGCGTCCCTTGCGCGATGCTTTCATTTTCCTGGACAGCTCACTTTCATTCACGAATCTATATGCGCGGATCGCCGGTGGATAATTGGCGATGAAATCCGGGAAAACCCGGTTCTTCGCCGCGATCCAGGCCGTCGCGTGTACCCCCGCAAGCAGGCTGGCGATTATCCAGAGCGGCAGGAGGGCGCTGCCGCCCAACAGCAGCCCCAGTACCGAAAACAGTTTCACGTCGCCGGCGCCCATCCAGCCGATCAGGTGGAACGGAAGCAGGAGCACCAGGCCGAGCAGCAGTCCAGCCATCGCGTCGGCGAGGCCGGTCGAAGCCGATGGCAGCACCAGCATCGTCAGGATGCCGGCCATTGCCGCCGCCAGCAGCCCGCGGTTGGGGGCGCGCCGGGCATACAGGTCGGTATATATGACCTGTAGGCCCAGAATCACCGCGATGCTTGCCGACAGCGGAGGCACGGCCGCGTGCCCGTCAGGCGAACGCGGCGGTGACGGCTGCCGTCAGCTGGGCGAACAGCGCCGTGAAGAAATCGCGTAACGCGGGGCCGGCGATGACCACCAGCGCGCCGGCGACCACGGCGGCGAGCAGGCCGTATTCCAGCGCGGTGACACCGTCTTCTTCTGCGAAAAACCTGCGGATCTTGGCGTTCATGATGCTCTCCATGAAAGCCCGGTGCCGGCAACGCGCCGGAATGCGCCGGGCGAACGCGGGTGGGCTGCACCCGCCGGGATTGTCCCGGGCATGTGGCCTGGCCGGAGGGGATGAACGCACCTGCTCCGGGACCGCCGGATAATCGTCGGCGATATTCCCGTAATCCCCCTTTGGCATGGCAGGCATGCCCGGGAAGGATCATTCCAATCTGGACGCGGTGTGCATACACATATTCGGCAAGATATTGCGGATGTGTATATATGTGATGTATTTCTCTGTTTGTGCGGCCGGCGTATACATGGCCATCCCGGCATATTGGTTATGTATTGCTGGCGGAACTGGAGTGGGTGGGGTGGTTTTCCAGGCGGTTTCCAGTCCGCAATTCAATCAAGGGGGATGCGCCGGGGCGCCGGCCGTATCCGGAGGTCAGGCTTACGACGGGATACCCGTCCGGGCATGGGCGTTCACATGGATGCGATGATCTGCGATCGGCATTTGAAGTCGTTCGATCTTTCCACGTTGGGAGGCGTCCTGCGCGTCTGCCACGTCGAGCTGGTATTGCTCGATGGCCAGCCGCCGATGGCCTCGGTGACCTCGTTCGTCCACGACCAGGCGCTGCTGTGCACCTTCGAGATCGCCGCACGCACGCGCGGGCGTTTCATGCTGCCGGTGGACTGGTGCCTGCTTGGCTGGATGGAAACGGTGGATCCGGAAACCAGCTGGTGCCATGGCGTGCCGTTGTCGCCCGGCGGGATCATTTCGGTGATGCCGGAAGGCATCACCGAATTCGCGCTGGGAGCGAACAGCCGGGTGACTTTCGTACTGGTGCCGTTGCGGCGTTTCCAGGAGCGTGCCGCCAGCCGTCATCTGGGCAGCCTTGAAGCCGGTGGCCTCGACGTGCCGCTGGTCAGCGGGCGCGAGCTGCCGCCGCTGCAGGATCATTACCTGGGCCTGCAGCAGCGCATCCGCTGCGGCGAGGTGACCTCGAACGAGATCGACGCGCTGCTCGATGCGCATGCAGGCGAACTGTTCGCCAATGGACCGGTGGAGCGCCGCGTCAGCAGCCGCGCGCGTCGCGTGCGCTACCTGATCCTGCGGCGCGCGGAGGACATGATGCGCGCCAACATCCGCAGGCACATCTACATGCAGGAGCTGTGCGATGCGGCGGGCGTAAGCGAGCGTGCGTTGCGCTACGCTTTCGAGGAGCTGGTCGGCATATCGCCAGTGCGCTACCTGTCGATGCTGCGCCTGTGCGAGGCATGCCGCACGCTGTCCTCCGCCGATGCCGGGCGCAAATCGGTCAAGTCGATCGCGCTGAGCTGCGGCCTGTGGGACCTGTCGCGGTTTGCCGACAATTACCGGCGGGTATTCGGCGAGCTGCCGAGCGAGACCCTGATGCGGGGCACCTTCTCCGACCTCTGAAACCGGCGCGATCGGCCGTGTTTGCCGATTCCGTGCATGGGCTTGCCGGGAGTGCGCACAGGTTTGCCGGATAGCCATAGCGATGTGCCGGATACAGGCAAAGCGTGCCGCTGGTTCCTGATGTAGTGCGATCCAAGCGATGAAGCCAGCCATCGGGGCGGGACAGTCGCATTGCACGGGGACTCATCATGAATCGCATCTACAGACTGGTATGGAACCGCACCCTGAATGCTTTCGTCGTGGGCTCGGAGCTGGCGAGCGCGGCGGGCAAGCACGCCGGCGCGCGCCGCCTGCAGGCGGGCCGGACGGGCGTGTCGCTGGGCATGGGAAGCCTGCTGATGCTCGCGATGGCCTCGCCGGCGCAGGCAGGCGACGCGCGCCTGGACGATCTGCAGGCGCTGGTCGCCAAGTACGCCGCGCAGGATGCCTCCATGCCGGCGGTCCCCATGCCGGGCGCGTCCGTTGCCGGCGTACCGGCGGCGTCCACCGCCCATGCGCCACTGCAGGTTGCCGGCCATCTCGGGCAGGCGGTGCCGGCACTTTCGCAGACGGTTGCGGTGGTGACGGCGCCGGTGGCGGCTGTTGCCGCCTCCACGCCCCCGCTGCAGGTCACGGCTGCGGCCAAGGCCACCCTGGTCAAGCCCATGGCGCACGTCGTCACCGGCGCGACCAAGGCCGTGGCGACGCTGCCGGGCATCGCTGGCAAACTGCCGCAGGCGCTGGTCCTCAAGGAGGATGGCGTGGCGGGCGGCATCGCCGGTACCGCGCAGGCGGGCCTGCAGGCGCTGGGCAGCGTGCTGTCGCCGGGCAGGGACGACAATGGCGGCAATCCCCTGCGCAATACGCTGGTCTCGACCGCGACCGCGGTCGAGGAGCTGACCGGTGGGCTGGTCAAGGGAAGCCACGCCGGCGCGCTGCTCGATGGCGTGGTTGAAGGCAGTGCACCGGTCCTTGATGGCGTCGGCGACAAGGCCGGCACCCTGGTCGGCCAGCTCACCGGTTCGGCCGTGCTCGGCAACGGCCTGTCGCAGACCGTCGTCACCGCCACGCAGGGGCTGCAGGCGACGACCGGCGCGCTGGGCCAGGGCAATGTCGGCGGAGCCGTGCAATCGCTGCTGGGCGCCGTCGGCGGGACGGTATCCGCCGCGACCGGAACCGTCACCGGCACGTTGTCGGGCCTTGCCGGCTCCGCGTCGGGGCTGGGCGGACTGCAGCAGCTGATCGATGGCGTTGCCGGCGGCCTGACCGGCGGCGCGTCCAACGTGGTCGGCCAGCTGACCGGGCAACCGGCTGCTGCCGCGGGTGGCGGCGCAGCGACCGGTGCGCGCCCGACCGGCCTGGTGGTCGGCAACGGCGGGCTGGTCGGTACCGTCGGCCAGTTGGCCGGGCCCACGCTGTCGACTCTGTTCGGTGGCGACGGTTACGTGCGCAACGGCGGGCTGGCGATGAGCAACGCCAACATCGCGCAGGCGTACTCGGTGACCACGGTGGCGGGCCTGCCCATGGTCAATCTCAGCCCGGTCGGGCAGGTGCTCGATGGCCTGGGCGGCCTGGCCACCGGCGGGAATTCGCACATGACGCTGATCGGCGGCGTCACGTCGGGCAACTACATCTACAACATCAACAACGGCAAGCCCAACGGACTGCTGGGGCTGGTGCTGCCGGACGGCGCGCCGGCATGGGCGGCCAAGTGCGCGGACCCGCTGGGGCTGGGGCTGGTCAAGGTCGACTGCTGGGGCGTCAACGCCGCGCAGGACTACCAGGTGCTGATCGGCGATGGCGCCTACGCCAACGGCTCAAAGGAAGTGGTGATCGGCACCAACGCCGAGCACCGCCTGGCGCAGCAGGATGCCAATACGGTCTTCCCCGGCGCGGGCGGCGGCGCCAATGGCGTACCGACGGCCGATTACGACGCACGCCTGGGTCATTCGGTGGTGATCGGCGACAGCGCTTCGGGCTCGGCCAATGGTCAGACCCTGATCGGCGCGGGCGCCACGTCGGACAAGGCCAACAGCGTGGCGCTGGGCTACAAGTCCAATGCCGACCGTGGCGGAAGGGACGGCTACACCGCCTTCGGCCTGGCGGCGCCGCAGAACTCCATCGGCGAGGTCGCGGTTGGCTCGGCCGGGCGCGAGCGGCAGATCACCCATGTTGCCGCCGGCCTGGAGCTGACCGATGCGGTGAACGTGGCCCAGCTCAAGGGCGCGTTGTCGCTGATCGCCGGGGTCAGCCAGTTCGCGGTCACCTATGACGACGATGCGCAGGGCAATCCCGACTATGGCCGGGTGACGCTTGGCGGCGGCAACGCGCCGCAGGGCACGGTGGTGGGCAACCTCGCCGCCGGTACGGTGGCGGCCGGCAGCATGCAGGCGATCAACGGCGGGCAACTGCATGGCCTGGGCATGTCGCTGGCGGCCCTGGTCGGCGGTGGCGCGACGCTCGATGCCAATGGCGCGCTGTCGATGCCGACCTATGGGCTCAACGCCATCGGCGCCAACGGGCAGCTGAGCCTGAACCCGTATGCGGGCCTCGGTGCGGCCTTCGGCTCGATCAGCGATTCGCTGGCGAACCTGCGTGGCCTGGTCATCACCACGACGCCCGCCAACGGCAACCCCGATCCGCTGGCGGTACGCTATACCGCCGACGCCAACGGCCAGCCGACCAACGAAGTCGTCCTGGGCGGCGACGGTGCGGCCGTGGCACTGCGCAACGTCGCCGCGGGCAATGTCGCCGCGGACAGCACCGATGCGGTCAACGGTTCTCAGCTGGCGACCACCAACAGCGCGGTGGCGGCGGCGATGGGCGGGTCGATGGCTTACGACAGCGCGTCGGGGCAATGGATC
This sequence comes from Stenotrophomonas sp. PS02297, assembly GCF_029959705.1. Lineage (NCBI taxonomy): Bacteria > Pseudomonadati > Pseudomonadota > Gammaproteobacteria > Lysobacterales > Lysobacteraceae > Stenotrophomonas > Stenotrophomonas sp. PS02297. The sequence goes on from NZ_JASCOS010000032.1 coordinate 30,701, forward strand.
GGGCCGAGCTTCAGCATCACCGCGATCGGTGCGACAGGCGGCACCCAGCAGCAGGTGCTCGACAACGTGGGCGACGCGCTGGCGGCGCTGGATGGTTCGATCGTCAACGTCAACCAGCGCATCGACAACATCCAGTCCGGCGGCGCCGGCAACGCGTATTTCGCGGTGAATTCAAGCAAGGCCGCGGCGTCGGCCAGCGGCCAGGACAGCATGGCCGCCGGTCCGCAGTCCTCGGCCTCGGGCGCGCAGTCCGTCGCCCTGGGCGATGGCGCCACGGCCACGGCCGACGGCAGCGTCGCGCTGGGTGCCGGCTCGGTGGCCGACCGCGCCAACTCGGTATCGGTCGGCAGCACCGGCTACGAGCGCCAGGTCACGCACGTGGCCGATGGCAGCGAGGCCACGGACGCGGTGAACCTGCGCCAGTTGCAGGCCTCGCAGCAGGGCACGGTGCGCTACGACCAGAACGGCGATGGCAGCACCGACTACGGCAGCGTGACCCTGGGCCAGCCGGGGAAGAACGTGGTGATGCACAACGTCGGTACCGGCGTGGCCGGCACCGACGCGGTGAACGTGGCACAACTCAACAAGGGGCTGGGGGACGTCATGGACTGGTCGAAGAACTACACCGATCAACGTTTCGGCGACATCGGCCGCGACATCAACCGGGTCGACAACCGCGCCTCGGCCGGCATCGCCTCGGCGATGGCGATGGCCGGTCTGCCGCAGCCGACCGAAGCGGGTCGGCGCATGGCCTCGTTCGCGGCCAGTACCTTCCATGGCGAATCCAGCATGGCGGTGGGCATCTCCGGCGTCACCGAAGGCGGGCGCTGGATCTACAAGCTGAGCGGCTCGGCCAACACCCGCGGCGATGGCGGCGTGACCGTGGGCGCGGGCATCCAGTGGTGAGCGGTCCACGGGGCCGGCCGGTCCGGCCCGTGGACATGGCGCATTTGAACGGAGCGGGGGAGCATCGATGAACACGAAGTGGATGACGATGGCGGCAGCGGTGATGCTGGCCGGTTGTGGCAGCGCCCAGGTGCGCGGGGACTTTCCCGACCCGGCCCGCGCCTATCCGGCCGGAGGCACCTACGTGAGCCTGGACGGATTGCGTCAGTACGCGCCGGGCATGAACAAGCAGCAGTTGTATGCCCTGCTGGGTACGCCGCATTTCGGCGAAGGCATGTGGGGGGTGCGCGAATGGAACTACCTGTTCAACTTCCGGCGGACGGTAGGCGCGCCGCCGATCCAGTGCCAGTTCCAGATCCATTTCGACGGCAAGGGCGTGGCGATGGGGCAGTCGTGGAAGCCGGCCACGTGTGCGGCCCTGCTGGAACCAGCGCCGGTCGCCGCGGCACCGGCGCCGCCGCCGGCTGCGCCACCGCCGCCGTTGCGGATTTCCGCCGATGCGCTCTTCGCATTCGACAGCGCCGAGCTCTCCGGCAAGGGACGGGCGCGGCTGGACGAAGTGGTCGCCAGCCTGGGCGCGCGGATGGGCGCCGTGTCGTTGACCGTGGTCGGCTTTACCGACCGCATCGGCAGCGACGCCTACAACCTGCGGTTGTCGCAGCGCCGCGCCAACGCGGTGCGCGATTACCTGGTGGCGCGCGGTGTTCCCGCCGGCTCCGTGCGCGCCGAGGGGCAGGGCAGCGCGCAGCCGCTGGTCGAATGCGGCAAGGCGCCGCATGCCGAGCTGGTGCGTTGTCTGGCGCCCAATCGCCGCGTGGAGATCGCGGGAATCGGCGGTTGAACCGGCCACGGTCTGCGCAGGCGTGCGTGGCGTCGGCGCAGGCCTCACAATCGCCGGCGTTGGCGGGCGCGCGCATGCGCCGGCGTCGAAGAGGTCGGATGCGGATGGTGTGGAAACAGATGCTGCGCTGGGCGGGACCGGCGTCGGTGGTGGTGTGGCTGGTGGCGCTGGCGGTTTTCGGCGCGCGCCTGCCGTTCTACGACCAGATGCGCCATCCGGTTTCGCTGCTGGGCGCGACCGGCGTTCCCGGCGCCGGGATGTTCAATGCGATGGGCTTCGTGCTGCCGGGGCTGCTGGCGGCGCTGGCCGCGCTGGGGCTGGTGCTGCGGATGCCGGCCACCGCTTCGCGCCCGCTGCGCGTGGCCGGGCAGATGCTGCTGCTGGCCGGACTGGCCTTCGCTGCGATGGGGGCTTTCCCGCTGGACGTGGACGACATCGGGAATCGCGCCAGCCAGGCGCATGCCAGCGTCTGGCTGTTGTGGCTGGTGGCGTTCTGCGCCGGCGCGGCGATGCTGCGCGTGGGCGCTGCGCGGGATGCGGCGTGGCGCCCGGTGGCGACGCTGGCCGTGGCCTGCGCGGTGTGGATGCTGTGCAGCGCCTTCGTGTTCGGCAGCGTCATGCCGGTGGCGATGGCGCAGCGGCTGGCGTTCCTGGGCTGGGCGCTGTGGCTGGCGCTGCTGGCGCGGCGCGGGGGGGGCGGGGGGGGCGGGGGGGGGCCCCCCCCCCCCCCCGGCGGGCGCGGCGGGGGGGG
>NZ_JASCOS010000033.1:0-32643 GCF_029959705.1 Stenotrophomonas sp. PS02297
GCCCGTCCCGGGGACGCCCCCGCCGCTGGGGGGGGCGCCACCCACGGGGATCTGCAGACTGCCGTTCGCCGCGGTGCAATTGGCCGGCAGGTCGAGGGCAGGGGTGAAACCGAAAGCCGCCGGAATCACCGTCTGCACCGTGCCGCCCACCCACGCCATCGGGCCATTGTTCCTGTAGGTGATCGTCAGTATCTTGTCGTCGGTGTCGCCCACCGCATGCGGGCCGCCCGGGAAGCTGCCCAGGGCCTCGATGTCCGAACCGGGGGTGACGACGTAGTCGACCTTGTCGGTGTTGTTGGTGATATCGCGGTCCAGGTAGGAGTCCGAACCCACCGCGATGCTGACATTGTTGGTGAAACCGCCGGCATAGTCGGCGCCCTGCTTGCCCTTCACCGTGATGGTGCTGCTGCTGAGCGCGGCCTGCGTGATCTTTCCGTTGTAGGTACAGGTCAGCTTCTGCCCTGCCAGGCTGCAGCTCGGCGTGACGCCGGTGAACGATTGGGTGACGTTGGTGAATCCCGTCGGCAGGGTATCGGTGACGATGACGCTGCTGTCCGCCGGCACTTCCGAGCCACCATCGGCAATCTTCGGCTTCAGCACGAATTCCACGGCCTGACCGGCGATCACGGCGCCGGCCGGCAGGCTTTTTTCCTTGGTGACGGTGAGGTCGCCACTGGGCTGGATGGTGCGCGACGCCGACTGCGCCGCGCTCGCGGTGCCCTGTGCCGTCAGGTTGAAGCCACCGGTGGTGGTGCCCACCAGTTGCAGCGACAGCACGCCGCTGCTGGCGGTGGACGTGGTGCAGGTCAGGATGTTCGCAGCTCGCGTGCACTCGCTGGGCAGCGTGCCCGCCACGTCGAGCTGGGGCGGCAAGGTGACCGTGATCGTGTTGCCGCCCGCACCCACGCGGGCCCAGGTGATGTCCGCCTGGAACGGCATCTGCAAGCCGATCTTGCCGTTGTCCGGAGCGCGAACCACGGTCACGCCCACGTCCGCCCAGGCGGCTACCGCCGGCAGCAGCGCCATGACGGCGGCCATGGCCATGCGCATGCCGGGACGCACAAGGCGCCGGCACATCGGAAATCCGCTTTCATCCACGCGCGCAATGCTCGCGCGATCGGCCTGATCGTGTGATTGGTACACGGGTTTTCCCCTGCCTTGCTGCTGTTGCGCCCCACCCGCCTTCCCAGGAAGGCCGGGCCTTGCGATGTAGTCGATGCCTGCCGGTTCCGACATGCACGGAATGCCCATTCAGGACATCCGGGCGGCATTCTCGACAGGTGGCAGGGCCAAGGCAGTAGCAGCCCCTGTCGCTCCCTCACACTTGCTCACACGGCATTCCAGCAACGGTCCGCTGGGCGCTGGGACGCAGGTCAGGCCTGTTCGGGCACCAGCAGGTAACCCATCCCGCGCAATGCACGGATGGGCAGGGCGAGGTGGGTGGCACTGCGGACGCGGGAGCGCAGGCGATGCACCAGCACTTCCAGGCGATGCGGATCGAAATCCCACGGGGTGGGCGTCAGCGCGGCGATCAGCCGCTCGCGGCCTACAGGCGTACCGGGCATCGAGAACAGTTCGCGCAGCAGGGCGCGCTCGGCCGTCGACAAGGCCATCGAATGGCCGTTCGGCGACCACAGCTCCCAGCCCCCGGCGCGCAGGCTCCAGGCGTTCCCGGCATCCGGCGCATCGCGGCGTGCGGCAGCAAGGCGGGCAGCCATGCGCCGGTACAGGCTGTGCAGGGCCGCCACCAGCACCGGCAGCTCCAGCGGCTTGGCCAGATAACAGTCGGCTCCCGCGGACAGGCCCTGTGCCATGTCCGCGGCGCTGCCACGCGCGGTGACCAATACGATGCCCATGTCGCCGATGCGGCGCAGATGGCTTGTCGCGCTGAGCCCATCCTCACCGGGCAGCATGACGTCGAGCACGACGATGTCGCAGGAATCCACCGCCAGTTCGCGGTACAGGGTTTCGACGCTGCCGATGCCGCGAGCCGTCGCGCCGTGCTGCACGAGTTCGTCGATCACCAGCGTGCGCCACTCAAGGTCGTCCTCGACCACCCACACGCGCGCGCCCTGCAACCGGCGCACCGCTTCCGCCGGCGGCGCTTCCTGTCTCGTTTCCAATGCCGCTCCCCATGCACGCCGGCCACACGATGCGCGGCCTCGACGTACGCGCTCGATTCTCTGCAGCTGCCGGCGAGCCGGCAGTATCAAAAAATCTCCATCGCTCTCCGTGACTCACGGGCGACGCGCGCCAAATGCAGGAACCGGGGCCGGGGCCCGCCCTCTCCCTCGCATCCGCGCCGGTTGCCGGGCATGGCCGGGGACAAAGCGATGCTGCCCGGCTCCTATGCCTCAGGCAGCGATCTGGTCGGATACCAGCATGTAGCCCATGCCGCGCAGCGCGCGTACCGGCAGCATGGCATCGGTGGCATTGCGCACGCGGGTACGCAGGCGGTGCACCAGCACCTCCAGCCGGTGCGGGTCGAAATCCCAGGGCTGGTCGGTGACCGCGGCGATCAGCCGCTCGCGATCGACCGCCTCGCCGGGAGCGGCGAACAGCTCGCGCAGGAAACCGCGCTCGGCCACGGTCAAGGTCAGCGCCTTGCCGTTCGGTGCATGCAGGTCCCAGCCGTCCGAGCGCAGGCTCCAGGCGGCGACGGCGTCTTCCGTGGCGGCGGCGGCCGGCGTGGACTGCGACATGCGCCGGTGCAGGCTGTGCAGGGCGGCGACCAGCACCGGCAGTTCCAGCGGTTTGGGCAGGTACACGTCGGCGCCGAGCGACAGCCCATGCGCCATGTCGGCGGTGCCGCTGCGCCCGGTGACGAGCACGATGCCCATGCCATCCATCCGCCGCAGGTGGCCGGTGGCGCTCAGTCCATCCTCGCCCGGCAGGCCGACATCCAGCACGAGGATGTCGCAGCGGTCCACCGCCAGTTCGCGGTAGAGCGCCTCCACGCTGTCGATGCCGCGCACGTCGGCGCCGTGGTACTCGAGTTCATCGACCACCATCCCGCGCCATTCGGGGTCATCTTCCACGACCCATATCTTTATGCCGTCCAGCCGGCAGCCCGCCTCGGCCGCCGGCAGTTCCCGATCCATCTCCATCGATGCTTCCCCAAGACCTGTCCCGCCCTGTTCGCCTGGACATTCTAGCCAGTGGCGCCCCACGCCGCTTGGGCATGGAGGCGCCGACCGGCCAGCGCGATGCGTACCGTGACGCATTCGACCAGATCCGCGACGGCCAGCGCATCGGCTGGTTGCATCGGCAACCGTGCGGGCATGCCCGCACGGCAGGCGTCATTCCTGCGGCAGGCCCATTTCCGCCAGCAGCGCCGGCGCCGGGTAGACCTTGGCCAGCAGCCAGCGCAGGTAGCGCATGTCCACGTGCACGGCACGCTTGTAACGCGGGTCGAACCACCAGCTGGCGCTCACCGACTCCCAGTTCGAGTCGAAGTTCAGGCCGATCAGCTCGCCCCTGGCATTGAGCACCGGCGAGCCGGAATTGCCGCCGGTGGTGTCCAGGTTGGTCAGGAAGTTGACCGTCTGCGTCTTCAGCGCAGGATCGGCGGTGCTGCCGAAATCGCCCTTGGCGATGGCCGCCAGCAGCGGCTTCGGCGCGTCGAACGGCACCGTGTCGGTGTTCTTCTCGACGATGCCGGCCACCGTGGTCACCGGCGAGTAGCTGACCGCGTCGCGCGGGTGCAGCGCCTCGACCTTGCCATAGCTGATGCGCAGCGTGCTGTTCGCGTCCGGGTACACGGCACGCCCCTGCTTGGCGCGCCAGGCGAACAGCGCCTGCATGTAGGACGGGCGCAGGCGCAGCTGTTCGCCCTCACGTTCCTTGCTTTCGCGCTCGGCGCTGAGCTGCGCCATGACCAGTGCCGAAGCCACCGAAACCAGGGCATCGCCCTCGATGAACCCGCCCTTGCGCGCGGACTCGAAGCGCGACAAGCGCTGCGCCTCGTCGCCCAGGCGGGTCTGCCCGTAGATCTCGTCCAGGTGGCGGGCCAGTTCGGCCGGGGTGCGTCCGAACAGGTTGTCGTAATGCGCGTCGCGCTGCGCATCGGGCAGTTGCTGGTAGCGGGTCAACAGCGCGGTGAGGATGGCCTTCTCCACCGCCGGGTCGTAGCGGCGCTGCACCTGCCTGAGCACGCCTTCGATCAGCGCCTGGTCGCGCTGCTGGTAACCGCTCTCGCGTTCGGCGTCGGGCTTGGCCGATTCGATGCGCAGGCGCTCGAGCAGCATCGCCGAACGCAGCAGCTGGGTCTGGCTGGAAATGAGCGTCACCAGGAACTCGCTGGCGCCCACTTCGCGGTCGGCGGCCAGGGAGGCGAACAAGGCATCGATGTCGGCCTTGTACCTGCCATCGGCGGCGGCGAGCATCGCCTGCTCGTCCTGTGCACGCTGGGCCTTGGCGCCGCTGCGCAGCAGGCCTTCGAGTTCGCCGGCGGCGCGCTTGCGGTTGTTCTTCAGCGACTGCAGCTGCGAGGCGTAGCGGGTACGCGCGTCGGCATCGCCCTTGCCCTGGGCCTCGATCACGTCGATCAGCTGCTGGAACACGTCCACGCGGCGCGGCAGCACCGTGTCGATCTGGTTGGCGAACTCGGCGGCGGTGCGCAGGCGATAGGTGATGCCCGGGTAGCCGGCGAGCATCGCGTAGTCGCCCTCCTTCGGCCCGTCCAGCGACATCTTCAGGTGCGCCGGCGGGTGATAGGGCACGTTGTCCTTGCTGTAGGGCGCCGGCTTGCCGTCCTTGCCGACATAGGCGCGCAGCAGGGTGAAATCGCCGGTGTGGCGCGGCCACATGAAGTTGTCGATCTCGTCGCCGTAATTGCCGATCGCGCGCGGCGGCGCGTAGACCAGGCGGATGTCGGTCAGCTCCAGCTGGCGGATGCGGTAGAAATCGCTGCCGTAGTACATGTTGGCCACCGAGCAGCGCACGCCGCCCTCGGCCTCGCAGTCGGCGACGATGCGCTTGCGCGCGCCTTCCACGGCGTCGTAATAGGCGCGGCCGGTCTTGCCGCGCGCGTCCTTGAGCACGTCGTCGGTGACCTTGTCGAAGCCCACCGTCACCAGCACCCGGTAATCCGGATTGGCCGCGCGCTCGTCATCGCGGCCCTGCGCGATGAAACCGTCGTTGATGGTGTCGTGTTCCTTGCTCGCGTTGTACTGGATCACCCCGTAGGCGACGTGGTGGTTGGTCAGCAGCAGGCCGTCGCCGGAGACGAACGAACCGGTGCCGCCACCCACCCGCACCACCGCGCTCAGCGGCGGCGCGGTGACGTCGGCCAGCTCCTTCGGGTCACCCTTGAAACCGGCCTCCTTCAGCGTCTTCGCCAGTTCAGGCAGCTGCGTGGGCATCCACATGCCCTCGTTGGCGTTGGCGGCGGCAGCCAGGCTCATGCCCAGCGCCATGGCGGCGGCAAGCGGTGTGCGCTTCATTCGGAACTCCAGCGGATTGCAGAACAGGCGCCGACAGTAGCCGCGCCCCGGTGGGTGGGCAACCGCCAACGGTCACGATGCCGCTATCCTGCGCGGATGCGCCTCCTCCCTGTTTCCCTCGTACTGGCGTGCATGCTGCTCGGAGCCTGTTCCGGCGACGAGCGCACTGCTTCCTACCCGGTCGCCGCCCCGGCTCTGCGACTGCGGGCCGAACCGTGGCTCCTGCCAGCCGATGCGGTCGCCGCGCAGCCGGATCTGGTGGCCGCACCCGACGGCAGCATGCTGCTGTCATGGCTGTCGCCCGATGCAGGCGGGCACCAACTGCGCTATGCGCGCTTTTTCGCCGGTCATTGGCAGCCGGCGCGGCAGATCGCACGCGGCGACGACTGGTTCGTGAACTGGGCCGACACGCCGCACCTGGCCGCCAGCGCCGACGGTGCGCTGTGGGCGCAATGGCTGCGCAAATCCGGCAACCCGCATGCCTACGACGTGCAACTGGCGCGCTCGGCCGATGGCCGGCAGTGGTCGGCGCCGGTCACCGTGCACGACGACGGCACCGCCACCGAGCACGGCTTCGTCTCGCTGTGGCCGCAGGGCACCGACGGCATCGGCATCGCCTGGCTGGACGGGCGCCATACCGCCGGCGGCGCCGACCACGCCAAACACGGTGGCGGTGCGATGACCCTGCGCAGCGCGCGCTTCGACGCCCTGCTGCGCAGGCACGACGAGCAGGAACTGGACGCGATGACCTGCGACTGCTGCCAGACCGGCGCCAGCGTGGCGGGCAACGCCACGCTGCTTGTATATCGCGGCCGCGATGCGGGCGAGGTCCGCGACATCCATCTTCGCCGCCGCACCACCGGCGGCTGGCAGCCGGCGCGGCGCGTGCATGCCGACAACTGGGTCATGCCGGCCTGCCCGGTGAACGGCCCGGCGGTGGCCGCGCATGGCGACGACGCCTGGGTGGCCTGGTACACCGCACCGCAGGGCGAGCCGCTGCTGCGGGTTGCCCACAGCGGCGATGGCGGCGCCAACTTCGGCACGCCGCGTGAGGTGGACCGTGGCATCGAGGTACAGGGCCGGGTGCAGGTGGCCGCCGATGCCGGCGGCCTCTGGCTGGCGTGGCTGCGCGAGGACGGCCGTTCGCAATCGCTGTGGCTTGCCCGCTACGGCCCCACGCTGGAACACGAATTCGGCCGCCTGCAGGTGGCGACGCTGCTGGGGCGCGGGCGCGGCACCGGCTTCCCGCGCCTGCTCGCCGACCACGGGCGCGCGCGCCTGGTGTGGACCGATGTGGCCGACGGCCAACCGCTGCTGCGTGGCGCGGTCGTCTCGGCGCTGCCGGCCGAGGGTGCCCGGTAGGCCGCGACCGGGTGCGCGACGGGGCATGCCCGCTCCGCAAAAGCATGTCCACGATCCTGCTGCACCCAGCCCATGGCTGCGTGCGGCGGCCCTGCAACACGGCAGCGCGCCTGCAGGAGCGCCAGACCCGGCACGGACCACCGCTCCCGGCGGCGGTGGCAACCTTCCGCTCGCCGGATCGATTCGCCGGCGCCGTGCCCGCTACTTTTCCTTGCGCCAGTTCACCGAACCGCGGTTCTCCACGGTGCTGGATTCCACTTCGATGTCGAAACCGCGGCGCAGCAGGTATTTCAGCGTGAGCACCGAACCGCTGCCGATCAGCGATACGCCGTAGCCGACGTAGAGCTTGGGAGTGATGAACTTGCCCACGCCGAGCACCGCGCCGCCCAGCGCGCGCGACTGGCTGACGCCGGCGTCGTCCAGGCCGAGCTTGGCGCCGACCTGCGCGGCGAGCAGGCCGCTGCCGGCCGACAGCGCCGCCGAAGCGGCGTTGACCTGCTGCGCCTGGTCGCTGCTGGCCATGCTCAGGCTGCGGCCGAGCACGAGGTAGGACAGCGCCTCGGACTGCGACATCGCCGGATCCGACCACACGTCCACGCGCGGCTGCTGCGCGCGGCCGGTGACGACGATGCCGGCGGTGACCTCGCCGATGCCGCGCTGGGCGCGGATGTTGATGCGCGGGTCGGAGACGATGCCGTGATTCCACAGCAGCTGGCCCTGGGTGATGGTCAGGTCCTGGCCGTAGGCCTTGTAGCGGCCGCTGACCTCCAGCCCGCCGTTGGCGGTCATTTCGCGGCCCGGACGCGCGCGCACCTGCATCTTGCCGGTCAGCGCGCCCTTCAGGCCGAAGCCGCTCATCTTCACCTTGTCGCCGAGGCTGACCGCCAGATCCATGTCCAGCGGCGAGGAGCGCGACTCCTCCGGATCGACCGGATCGAGCACCACCACGTCTTCGGATACCGAGGTACCGCGGTCCAGGCGCTCCAGGTCGATCGCCGCCTCGGGCACGTGCACGCTGCCGCGCAATTCCATGGCGGTGCCGGCCAGGGTGAAGTCGAGATCGGGATTGGCCACCACGCGCAGTTCGCTGGTGTTGGAGACCAGCACCTTGTCGCCGCCGATGTGCAGCTGCAGCGGCTGCGCGTCGCCGAACCAGGACAGCCCGCCCTGCACCTTCAGCGCGCCTTCGCCGCCGGTCTTCACCTCCGCGGCGATGCGCGCCGAGCCGTCGGGCTGGGCGGTGAAGCTGCCCTTGCCTTCGCTCAGGGTCAGGCCGAGCGCGGGGAACTCGCCGGCGAAATCGCTCAGCTTCGCCTCGCCGCCCAGCGAGGGCTGCGCAAGCGTGCCGCGCAGGCTGACGTGGCCTTCGACCAGTCCTTTGGGCCGCACCAGGTCGGGCGAGAACAGCTCCATCCAGTACAGCCGCGACATGTTCAGGTACAGCTCGCCGTTCAATGCCGCGTTCGGCTCCCAGCCGGTGCGCACCCGGGCATCGACGAAGCCGTCGCCCTGGAAGCCGACGCCGAGGTAGCCATTGATGCCGCCCGGCTGCATGTCCACGTTGATGGAGAAGTGGTCGTAGCGCATCAGCTCGCCGCGGGCGTTGTCGCCCAGGCGGATGCCGCCTTCGGCCGAGGCGACCTTGAAACTGCCCTCCCAGGCCTTGCCGCGCGGGCGCAGCTGGCCATCCAGGGTGAGTTCGCCGCGCAGGTACATGCGCCGGCCGGCGTTCGGCGGCAGCCACGGCTGCACCAGCGCCAGCGGCAGCGCGTCGCCGCGCAGGCGCACGCCTTCGCGCGGCCACTCCGCACCGGCGCACAGCGCGCCGCCGGTTTCCGAGCCGAGGCAGGTATCGCCGAGGGTGAAGTTGCTGCCCTGCACGGCGAACGCCGCCGGTTGCCGCAGCTGCCACGGCGCGCCCTTGACCGGCGCCACCCGCAGCGTCGCCAGTTCGCCGCGCCACGCCTGCCCGGCCTGGCGCACGCTGCCGGACAGCGCCAGCGCGCCAAGGTCGTTGCGGGCGTCCGCGTCCAGATGCAGGTCCTGCAGGCTGCCGCGCGCGTCGATGCGCAGGCGGTCGAGCAGCATGCCCACCTGCACCGCGCTGGCCTGCACCTGCAGCGCGCCGTCGTCGCCGCGCCACGGCAGGCGGCCGGTGATGCCGACCTGCCCCGCCTTCCAGTCGTCCCATTGCAGGCCGTCGCCGCGCAGGTCGGCGCTGATGTCCGGCTGTGCCGGCGTGCCATGCACCTGCACGCTGCCGGCCAGGCTGCCGCTGGCGCCGGGCAGCAGGTCGGACAGGTGCAGCGGCTGCAGCTTCGCGTCCACGTCCAGGCGGTCGCCGACCTTGCCCTTGGCCTCGATATGGCTGTCGCCCAGCACCAGGCGCACGTCGCCCTCGCCCTGGGTGCCCTGCAGGGCCACCTTGGCGCGCGCATCGACGCTGCGCCCGCGCAGGCGGCCGTGCAGCTGCGGTACGTCGAGGGTGGCTTCCACGCGCAGGTCGTCGGTACCGGCGGGCGGCGGCAGCTGCTTGCCGGTGGAGGCCAGCGTGCCGGACAGGTTGCCTTCCCAGCCCGGCAGGAAATAACCCGGATCGAAGCTGGCCAAGCGGGCGTCCACGTCCCACGACAACACCGGTTCCCACGCCGCCGATCCGGTGAGATCGAGCGAACCGCCCGGCGTCGTCGCCTTGAGCTTCTCGATGCGGGCCTGCTGGTCGCTGCCGCGCACGTCGAAATCGAGGCTGGCGTCCTGCGCCTCGCGGGCGACGTCTGCCTTGCCGATCGCCGCCCAGTTCTTGAGGTTGCCGGCCACGCCCAGGCGCGCCTCCTTCAGGTGCATCGGCACCGGCGCGGTATGCGGTGCCGCCGGATCGGGTGCGGGCGTCCAGGTCAGCTGGTTGGCCACTACCGCGAAGCGGAAACCGGGATTCTGCGCGTCGCTGAAATCGGCGCTGCCCTGCAGGCGCACGCTGCCGCCGAAGGCCTCGGCCACCAAGGGCGAAACCGTCAGTACCTGGTTGTCGATGCCGATATTGGACGGCGCCAGCACCAGTTCCTGGTCGCCCTGGCGCACGCGGCCGCGCAGCTGCGCGTTGCCGCCGCGGCCGCGGGCGGTGAAATCCAGCGCCAGCGGCGCGGGCGCCTGCGCCAGGTACTGCGCAGGCACGAGCTGGCCGAGGTCCAGCTCTTCGCTGCGCGCGGATACGTTCCACACCGGGTCGGTGCGGCCGTCCAGCACCAGTCTGGCCTGCAGCGGCTGCGGCGCATGGCCGGCCAGCGCGACCTCCATGTGCGCCAGGTCGCCACGCGCGGCCAGCCCCAGGCGCGCGCGCGGCTGGCCCGGCCGCGCCGGCATCAACGCGCGCACGGTGAGGTCGGTGCGGTAATCGCGGCGCGGCAGGTAGTGGCCGTCGATGCGGAAGTCGCCCAGGTTGCTGGCGACCTTGAGCTGGGTGGCGCGGAACTCGCCGTCGGCGGCCTCGATGCCGCCGCGGAGGCGGGCGATGTCGATCGGCGGCGCGTCCTGCTGGACGATGCGCAGGCCATCGATTTCGATGGTGTCGGCCTGCAGCGCCAGCGGCAGCTCGATGGCCGGCAGCACGTCGGGCCAGCGCGGCAGTTCGAACGGCTTGTCTTCCGACGGCCCCAGTTCCAGCTGCGCGTCGCGGATCCGCAACAGGTCCAGGCGCAGCTTGCGCCCCAGCAGCGGACGGATGTCCGGGTCCAGATAGGCCTGCGCGGCGCTGAAGTGGATGTCCTCGTAGCGGAAATCCAGGTCGTGCAGCACCAGCGGCCCGGCCAGCGGACCTTCGGCCTTGCTCCAGGTGAGCGACGAGTTGGCCGGCAGCCGCGCCACCACCTGCGCCAGCAGCACGTCGCGCCCGGCCACGGTCTGCAGCAGCCAGTACAGCGCCAGCACGGCCAGCACCACGAGCGCGCCGATGCCGATGCCGCTGCGGATCGCCAGCGTGCGCATCCGCGCCCGGCGCCGCGCGCGCAGTTCGGCGATGCGCGCTTCGCGCTCCTCGGGGGTCATGTCGCCGGAGGCGGCGGGATCGGGGCGGCGGCTCACAGGTCGGCTCCGATGTTCAGGTACAGCTGGAACTGCGAATCGGGGTGGTTCAGGCCATGGGCGATGTCGATGCGCACCGGTCCCACCGGCGATTTCCAGCGCACGCCGAAGCCGACGCCGGTATGCAGGTCGATGGTGTTGTCGAAGGCGCTGCCGGTGTCCACGAACACCGCCGCGCCCCACGGGCCGCCGCCGAAGTAATGCTCGTACTCGGCCGAGCCGACCACCAGGTGCTTGGCGCCGAGCGCGTACTTGTCCGGGGCCGGCGTGCGCGGCCCGACCTCGCGCCAGGCATAGCCGCGGATCGAGCGGTCGCCACCGGCGAAATAGCGCAGGCTCGGCGGCATCGCCACCAGGTCGCTGGTCCAGGTGGTGCCGGCCTGGCCGCGCAGGATCAGGCGGTCGCTGTCGCCGAGCGGCATGTACCAGCGCAGCGTGGCATCGGCCTGGACGAAGCTGGTGTCCGAACCGGCGCCCTCGATGCCGCCGCGCAGCGTGGCATTGCCGCTGAAGCCGCGGCGCGGGAAGGCCTTGTCGTCCACGTCCACGTAGTCGGCGGTCAGCTGCGGATATACCAGCGTCGAGTACTGGTAGACCGCGTTGGTGAACTGGTCGCCGGAACTGTAGCGCCAGCGCTCGCGCAGCGCGTTGACCGAAGCGATGGCGGTCCAGTGCTCGTTGATCTCGCCGCTGCGGCTGGCGATGAGCTTGAAGTTGCGCATGTCGATGTAGCGCGTCTGCTCGTCGTAGGCGCTGACGGCGAAGGTGTACCAGCCGTCGAGCCAGCGGAACGCGGGTATCCGGTAGCTGGTGATCAGGCTCTTGCGCTTCTGTGCATAGTCCAGCTGCGTGTTGAGCTTGTGGCCGCGGCTGTTGACGTAGCGCCGTTCCACGCCGCCGCGCACACCCGGCCCGCTTTCGCTGCCGTAGCTCAGGCCGGCGGTGTAGACGGTGCGCTTGGCCAGGGTGAGGTTCACGTCCACCGGCACCTCGCCGTCGCCATAGGCATCGTCCGGGTGCGGCTGGATGTCGATGGTGCTGAAGTAGTCCAGCTTGGTCAGCGATTCGCGCAGACGGTCGAGCTTGCCTTCATGCCAGTAGCTGCCCTCTTCCCAGTACACCAGCGGGTCGAACAGCCCCTGGCGGAAATAGTCCTGGTTGAAGCTGATGCGGCCCATGTTGTAGCGGCGGCCGCTGTCCCAGCTCAGGAAGATGTCGGCCGCGTTCTCGGCGCGGGTGATCTCGACCTTGCGCTGGGTGAAGTCCGAGTCGAAGTAGCCACGCTCGGACAGGCGCCGGGTGACGACGACCTTGCTGGCCTCGTAGGTGCTGTGGTCGAACGGTTCGCCCTCGCGCGGCTCGAAATCCTCCAGGTCCTGCTGCAGGTAGCGGTCACGCGCGGCCGGGCCGGTGATGACCACCTCCGAATGGCGCACCCGCACCGGCTCGCCCTTCTCCACCTGGATCACCACCCGCACCGTATCGCCCTCGCGCGGCGCTTCCACGGTGATGGTCGGGTTGTAGTAGCCGAACGGCTCCAGCGCCTGCCGGGTCTGCCGCTCGGCCTGCGACAGCAGGTACTCCAGGCGCGATTCGCCCTGCACCTTGCCGATGGTGTCGTACAGCGACAGCGAAACCTCGATGTTCTCGATGATGGCCGCATCGTCGCCCTTGTCCAGGCCCTTGATCTGCACCTTTTCGATGGTGCCGCGGGCATGGGCGGAGAAGGCTGCCAGCAGGGCAACGGAAAGGAAGGGGCGCAGGATTCGGGCAGGCAGCATGCGGGCAGCATACCGGGCCGAACGTGACCGGCAAAATCGCGGCACCGCTGGCAAATCCGGCGTGAAACCAGCGTAAAGAGCACAAAAAGAAGGTCCGCCGGGGCGGACCTTCCAGAACGCGACCGCACCGGTCGACAACGATCAGCCGGACAGATGCTCGATGGCGGCGACGCTGCCCAGGCGGTCGCCCAGGGTGCGCAGCAGGGCGAGGCGGTTGCAGCGCAGCGCCGGGTCTTCGGCATTGACCATGACCCCGTCGAAGAACGCGTCGACCTGCGGACGCAGGCGGGCGAGGCGGCCGAGCACGCTGACGTAGTCCTTCTGCGCCAGCGCGGCGCCGGTGTCGTCGATGGCCGCGGCCACGGCTTCGGCCAGTTCGCTCTCGGCCGGTTCGCGCAGCAGGGCCGGATCGATGCTGCCCGGGATGTCGCCTTCGGCCTTGCGCAGGATGTTGCGGATGCGCTTGTTGGCGGCAGCCAGTGCTTCGGCTTCCGGCAGCTGGGCGAAGGTGCCGATGGCGTCGATGCGGCGGTCGAAGTCGTACAGCGAGGCCGGCTTCAGTTCGGCCACGGCGTTGAAGTGGGTGGCCGGTACGCCCTTGTCGGCGTAGTAGCCCTTCAGGCGGTCGATGATGAAGTCGTACAGCTCACCCGCGTCGGCCTGTACGTTGCGCCCGGCCAGACCGGCATTGGCCGCAGCCAGCAGTGCCGGCAGGTCGAGATCGAACCCCGACTCGATGATCGTGCGCGCCAGGCCCAGCGCATTGCGCCGCAGCGCGAACGGGTCCTTGTTGCCGGTCGGCTTCAGGCCCGCGGCGAAACCGCCGGCCAGCGTGTCCAGGCGCTCGGCGATCGCCAGCACCTTGCCCAGCGGCGACAGCGCGATGTCGTCGGCCGCGAAGCGCGGCTGGTAAGCCTCGTCGATGGCCAGCGCCACGGCGGGCGACTCGCCGCCGGCCACGGCGTAGTGGCGGCCGGCGATGCCCTGCAGTTCCGGGAACTCGCCCACCATGCGCGACTGCAGGTCGTTCTTGGCCAGCTCGGCGGCACGCCTGGCCTGCACCGGGTCGGCGCCCACCTGCGGCGCGATGATCTGCGCCAGCGCACTCACGCGCTGCACCTTGTCGGCGACGCTGCCCAGCCTGGCCTGGTAGGTGACGGTCTTCAGTCCGTCGCCCATCGCCGCCAGGCCCTGCTTGAGGTCCTCGTCGAAGAAGAACTTGGCATCGGAGAAACGCGGGCGGATCACCCGCTCGTAGCCCTTGGAAACCTCGGCCACGTCCTTCGATTCGATGTTGGCGATGCCGATGAACTTTTCGGTCAGCTTGCCCGCGGCATCCAGCACCGGGAAGAACTTCTGGTTGATCTCCATCGTCTCGATCAGCGCTTCCTGCGGCACCGCCAGGAATTCGCGCTCGAAACCGCACAGCACCGCCGACGGCCATTCGACCAGGTTGACCACCTGTTCCAGGTTGTCGTCGGTGATGCGCGCCACGCCGCCGGCCTGCGCGGCGGCGGCGTTGACCTCGTGCACGATGCGCTCGCGGCGCGCGTCGGCGTCGACCAGCACGTTGGCGGCCTTCAGCGATTCGACGTAGTCGGACGGGTGGCTCAGCCACACCTGCTTATCGGCCATGAAGCGGTGGCCGCGGCTGAAACGGTCGGACTTCAGGCCGAGCAGTTCGGCGTCGACCACGTCGTTGCCATGCAGCAGCACAAGCCAGTGCACCGGCCGGGCGAAGGCGTACTCATGCGCGCCCCAGCGCATCGGCTTGGGGATCGGCATCGCGGCGATGGCCTCGCGCACGATCTCCGGCAGCAGCGTGGCGGTCTTCGCGCCCGGGGTCACCGAACGCAGCACGAAGCGCTCGCCCTTGGCATCGGTGGTGCGCTCCAGCGCGGTCCAGTCGATGCCGGCCTTGGCGGCGAAACCCTGCAGCGCCTTGGTGGGTTCGCCGTTGGCGTCCAGCGCGATGTTCAGGTACGGCCCGAATACTTCCGAGTGCTGCTCGGGCTGTTCGGTTTCCACGCCCGGCAGCAACACCGCGAGGCGGCGCGGGGTGGACAGCGGCTTGGCGTCGTCGCGCTCGAAGGCGATGCCGCGTCTGGCCAGCCCGTCGATCACGCCATCGAAGAACGCCTGCGCCAGGCCCGGCAGCGCCTTGACCGGCAGCTCTTCCACGCCAAGTTCGATCAGCAGCGGCTGCATGCTCATGCCTGCACCTCCCTGGCGGCCACGGCTTCCAGGCGCTTGGCCTCGTACAGCTTGGCCACGGCCATCGCCAGCGTGCGCACGCGCAGGATGTAGCGCTGGCGCTCGGTCACCGAGATGGCGCGGCGCGCGTCGAGCAGGTTGAACGAATGCGATGCCTTGCAGACCTGTTCATAGGCCGGCAGCGGCAGGCCGGCTTCCACCAGCTTCTGCGCTTCGGCCTCGCAGGCATCGAAGCGGTGGAACATTTCGGCCACGTCGGCATGCTCGAAGTTGTAGGTGCTCTGCTCCACCTCGTTCTGGTGGTAGACGTCGCCGTAGGTGACCGGGGTGCCGTCCGGGCCGTAGGTCCAGATCAGGTCATAGACGTTGTCGCAGTTCTGCAGGTACATGCACAGCCGCTCCAGGCCGTAGGTGATCTCGCCGAGTACCGGGCGGCATTCCAGGCCGCCGGCCTGCTGGAAGTAGGTGAACTGGGTGACTTCCATGCCGTTGAGCCAGACTTCCCAGCCCAGGCCCCAGGCGCCGAGGGTCGGCGATTCCCAGTTGTCCTCGACGAAGCGCAGGTCGTGCACCAGCGGGTCGATGCCCAGCGCCTTGAGCGAATCCAGGTACAGCTGCTGGATGTTGTCCGGGCTCGGCTTCATCGCCACCTGGTACTGGTAGTAGCGCTGCAGGCGGTTGGGGTTCTCGCCGTAGCGGCCGTCGGTGGGGCGGCGCGAGGGCTGCACGTAGGCGGCGTTCCAGCTTTCCGGGCCGATCGAGCGCAGGAAGGTGGCCGGGTGGAAGGTGCCGGCGCCCACTTCCAGGTCCAGCGGCTGGATCAGCACGCAGCCCTGCTTCGCCCAGTAGTCGTTGAGGGTCTGGATCAGGCCCTGGAAAGTGATCGGAACGGTGGGAGTCGCGGACATGCTGCCTGGGCCGTACGGATGGGTGCGCTAGTATAGCGAGCGACCGCGCGGCGGCCGCGCCAGCAAGGAGTTTCAGGTGGAACAGCAGGCCGCGCAGAGCGCTCCGACCCCGCCGCAGCCGGTGGCCATCGCCCCCGGCCGACTGCAGTTTTCCAACATCGCCGCCGCCCTGCTGGGCGACGGCCTGGTGGCCGCGCACGACCAGGAACGCATCCGCTTCTCGGCGCAGGGTGCGCGCAACGCCAGCGAGGTGCACCCGCTGGTGCTGCTGGCCAACCTCAAGCTGGCCGCCGCGGCGCCGGCGTCCGGCGAGCTGGGGTTGGAGCGGCTGACCGAATGGCTGGCCGCCCGTACCGGGGTCCGCCACCTGCGCATCGACCCGACCCGGGTGGACGTGGCCAATGCCACCGCCGTGGTCTCCCACGCCTATGCGCGGCGCCACCGCATCCTGCCACTGGCGATGGACGCCGAGCGGGTGCTGGTGGCCACCAGCGAGCCGATGGCGCGCGACTGGATACCCGACCTGCAGCATCTCACCCGGCGCCGTATCGAGATCGCACTGGTCAACCCGCTGGACCTGCACCGCTATTCGATGGAGTTCTTCGGCGTCACCCGCTCGGTGCGCAATGCCCGCGGGGACGTGCGCAGCGAAGGCAACGGCAGCCTGCCCAGCTTCGAGCAGCTGGTGGAACTGGGCCGCGCCGGCGACGTCAATGCCGACGACCACCACGTGGTCAGCATCGTCGACTGGCTGCTGCAGTACGCCTACGAACAGCGCGCCAGCGACATCCACCTGGAGCCGCGCCGCGACATGGGCCGGGTGCGGTTCCGCATCGATGGCGTGCTGCACAAGGTGTTCGAGCTGCCGCCGACGGTGATGACCGCCGTGATCAGCCGCATCAAGGTGCTCGGGCGCATGGACCTGGCCGAACGCCGGCGGCCCCAGGACGGCCGCATCAAGACCCGTTCGCCGGGCGGTCGCGAGGTCGAGATGCGCCTGTCGACCATGCCCACCGCCTTCGGCGAGAAGTGCGTGATGCGCATCTTCGACCCGGACGCGGCGTTCAGGAGCATCGAGCAGCTGGGCTTCAGCCCGGAGGAGGCGGCCGGCTGGAACGAACTGGTCGCCCGCCCGCACGGCATCGTGCTGGTCACCGGCCCCACCGGCTCGGGCAAGACCACCACCCTGTACTCCACGCTCAAGCAGCTGGCCACGCCGGACGTGAACGTGTGCACGGTGGAGGACCCGATCGAGATGATCGCGCCGGAGTTCAACCAGATGCAGGTGCAGACCAACATCGACCTGGACTTCGCCAGCGGCGTGCGCACCCTGCTGCGCCAGGATCCGGACATCATCATGATCGGCGAGATCCGCGACCTGGAGACCGCGCACATGGCGGTGCAGGCCTCGCTGACCGGCCACCTGGTGCTGTCCACCCTGCATACCAACGACGCGCCCTCGGCCATCACCCGCCTGCTCGACCTGGGCATACCGCATTACCTGATCGCCTCGACCGTCAACGGCGTGCTGGCGCAGCGCCTGGTGCGCACCCTGTGCCCGCACTGCAAGCGCGCCGACGTGCTCGACGACGCCGACTGGGCGCCGCTGCGTGATGGCGATGAGGCATTACCTGATGCCATCCACGCCTGTGCGCCGGTCGGCTGCCTGGAGTGCCGGCGCACCGGCTACATGGGCCGGATCGGCCTGTATGAGCTGCTGCCATTGGGTCCGCGGCTGCGCGCACTGATCGCGCGTGACATGGACCTGGCCGGTTTCAGCCGCGCCGCGCGCGCCGGCGGAGTACGCACGCTGCGCCGCACCGGGCTTGAAAAGGTAGCGCAGGGGCTGACTACAATCGAGGAAGTCCTGTCGGTCCTGCCCCCAGCGGAATGAAGTCCTCGCCGTTCCTCATCATCGAAACCGGGCAACCGTCCCCGACCCTGCGCCGCTACGGCCGCTTCCCGCACTGGATCCGCGTCGCCGCGGGGCTGGAGGAAGCCCAGACCGTGGTGGTCGATGTCGAGCACGGCGAGCGCCTGCCCGATCGCCATGGCTTCGCCGCCACCATCGTCACCGGTTCGGCCGCCTTCGTCACCGACCGCGCCGAGTGGAGCGAGCGCAGCGCCGACTGGCTGCGCGAAGCCGCCCACGGCGGCATGCCGCTGCTGGGCATCTGCTACGGCCACCAGCTGCTGGCGCACGCGCTGGGCGGGCAGGTGGACTACAACCCGGCCGGGCGCGAATCGGGCACCATCCGCCTGGAACTGGACCCTGCCGCCGCCGGCGATCCGCTGTTCGCCGGCCTGCCCACCAGCTTCGCGGCGCAGGCCACCCACCTGCAGACGGTGCTGCGCGCCCCCGACGGCGCCACCGTGCTGGCGCGCTCGGCGCAGGACGGCTGCCATGCCTTCCGCTGGGGCGACAACGCCTGGGGCCTGCAGTTCCACCCCGAGTTCGCCACCCACCACATGCGCGGCTACGTGCGGGCGCGCGCCGACTGCATCGCCCGCCACGGCGGCTGCGCGCGCACCGTGTCGCGCCAGGTCAGCGCCGCGCCGCAGGCCCGCCAGCTGCTGCGTCGCTTCGTGCGCCACGCCCGCGCGATGTAGCGCCGGGCCCTGCCGGGCGCCCCCCGCGCCGGCCGCCTCGCGGCAGCCGGCATTGCGATGGAATGCACGGTCCCGCGGCGCGACTCGCCCGTCACCCGGGTTCCGGCGATAATCCGCCCACGCCGGCAGCCTGCCGGCGCTCCCCCTTCTCGGAACTGCAATGGGCGATATTCGCAAGGTGCCGGCCTCCGCCGGCGCGGAATGGCTGCTGGCCGGCTTCGGCCTGCTCAAGCGCGCGCCGCTGGCGCTGGGTTCGCTGGGCATCCTGTGGGGCGTAGGCACCTCGCTGGTGCTGTCGCTGTCGCTGCTGGTGCCGGCGCTGGGCACGCTGGTGCAACTCCTGCTGCTGCTGGCCGGACCGCTGTTCATGGGCGGCCTGCTGTGGGCCGTGCGCGAAGTCGACCAGGACCGCCAGGCGCGCCCGTCGCACCTGCTCGAGGGCGTGCGCGAAGGCCGCGCGCCGCACCTGCTGGTGGCGCTGCTGCCGCAGCTGGTGGCCGCGTTGCTGCTGGGCACGCTGCTGCTGGTGCTGGTCGGCACCGACGGCCTGCAGCGCCTGTCCGAAGTGATGCTGCGGATCAACGAACTGAGCCAGTCCGGCGCGCAGCCTGACCCTGGGCAGATCGAGGCGCTGGTGGCGACGCTGCCGGCCGGCCGCATCCTGCTGTGGCTGCTGCTGATGCTGGCCGCCTTCGCCGCGCTGACCCTGGCGCTGTTCGTGATGCCGCCGCAGGTGATGTTCCAGCGCATCGGCGGCTGGCACGCGCTGCGCCGCAGCCTGCGTTCGAGCCTGCGCAACCTGCCGGCGATGCTGGTGTTCTTCGTGCTGGCCTTCATCGCCATCTTCGCGATCTATTTCGCGGTGATGATCCTGGCGGTGATCGTCGGCCTGGTCGCCGGCCAGACCGTGGCCATGGCGGTGGCGCAGCTGCTGCTGATGGCGGTGCTGATGCCGGTGTTCGCCGGCGCGGTGTACGCGGCCTGGAAGCAGATGCTCGGCCCGGCCGGCGCGGTGCCGCCGCCGGTCGCCGGCGGCCACGTGCTGGAAGCCTGACCGGCTTCCAGCCGCCACGGTTCAGCGCTCGCGGGCGCGCTTGACCAGGTACATCGCCTGGTCGGCGGCATGCAGCAGCATCCCCACCTCCGCGCCATCGGCCGGATAGGTCGCCAGGCCGATGCTGGCGGCGATGGCCAGACTCACTTCGCCGTTGTCGCCGACATGGGCCATCGGCGCCTGCAGGCAGAGCCGAACGTCCTCCAGCCGGCGCCTGGCCGCGTCCACGTCCTCCAGGTCTTCCAGCACCAGCGCGAACTCGTCGCCGCCCAGCCGTGCGACCGTGTCGTTCTCGCGCAGCGAGCCGCGCAGCCGGCGCGCCAGTTCCACCAGCAGGGCATCGCCCGCGGCATGGCCCCAGGTATCGTTCACGCCCTTGAAGCCGTCCACGTCGACATAGACCAGGGCGAACATGCCCTCGTTGCGCACCGCACGATGGTGCGCGTTCTCCAGGCGGTCCATGAACAGCGCGCGGTTGGGCAGGCCGGTGAGCATGTCGTGCATGGCCAGATGGCGCATTTCCTGCTCCATCTGCCGGCGCTGCTCGACCTCGAGCTCGAGCTGGCGGTTGCGCTCGGACAGCTCGCGCAGCGCATCGCGCAGCGCGACCCGGTGCCGGTACAGCTCCAGGAACACCTGCACCTTGGACAGCAGGATGGTCGCGTCCAGCGGCTTGGCCATGTAATCCACCGCGCCGAAGCCGTAGCCCTTGAGCCGGTGCACGTCGTCGGCGTAGGTCGCGGTGACGAAGATGATCGGCGTCTGCCGCGTGCCTTCTTCCTGCGACAGGATCTCCGCCACCTCGAAGCCGTTGATGTCGGGCATGTACACGTCCAGCAGGACCAGGGCGAACTCCGAGTCCAGCGTGGCCTTGAGCGCATCGTTGCCGGACGCGGCCTCGACCACCTCGACGTCGAGTTTGGCCAGCACCCGGCGGATCACCAGCAGGTTGGCGGGGTTGTCGTCGACCGCCAGGATCTTCGGGCGCTGCAGGGCAGCCGGCTTGGTCATGGGCATAGCGTTTCCAGCAAGGGGGGAATGTCGGCCAGCGGCAGGCAATGGTCGGCGCCGGCCAGTTCGAGCGCTGCCGCGGGCATGATCGGGACCTGCGCCGTACGCGGATCTTCCACGATTACGCGGCCACCGAGCGCGCGTATCCTCCGACAGCCATGCGCGCCGTCGGAGTTGGCGCCGGTGAGCACCACCGCGAGCAGGCGTTCGCGCCAGGCCTCGGCCGCCGACTCGAACAGCACGTCGATCGAGGGACGCGAGAACGCGACGCGCGGATCGACGCTCAACGCGAAGCGACCGTCGTGTTCGACCAGCAGGTGATAGCCGGACGGCGCCACGTACACCTGCCCGGGCTGCGGCAGCTGCCGCTCCTCTGCCTCGCGCACCGGCAGGCCGCTGCGCCCGGCCAGCAGCTCGCAGAACAGCCGCATGTCCTCCGAACCGCTGTGGCAGACCAGCACCACCGGCGCCGGCAGCGGCCGCGACAGGCCGCCGAGCAGCAGGTGCAGCGCCGCCAGCCCGCCGGCCGAACACCCGACCACGACCGCCAGCGGCGACGGCTGCGCGCTCACGTCGCCGCTCCCGTGTTGCGGTACAGGCGCAGCTCGGCATCGAGCGGCGCGAAGTCGCGGGCGCTGGGCGCGAAGCGGATCGATTCGCGGTTGCCCAGGCACAGGAAGCCGCCGCGCGACAGGCTGTCGCGGAACAGGCCGAGCACCCGGTCCTGCAGCGCGTCGGAGAAATAGATCAGCACGTTGCGGCACAGGACCAACTGCGCCTCGCAGAACACCCCGTCGCAGACCAGGTTGTGGTTGGCGAAGGTCACCCGCTCCTTCAGCCGCTCGTCCAGCTTCATGAAGTCGTAGCGGGCGTGGTAGTAGTCCGACAGCGTGTGGCGGCCGCCGGCGGCCAGGTAGTTTTCCGAGTACAGGCGCGCGTCGCGGATCGGGAAGATGCCTTCCTGCGCGCGCGCCAGCGCCTCGTCGCTGAAATCGGTGGCGTAGATCTGGCAGCGCTCGTACAGGCCGGCTTCCTTGAGCAGGATCGCCAGCGAATAGACCTCCTGCCCGTGCGCGCAGCCAGCCTGCCAGATGTTGATGTGCGGGTAGGACGCCAGCACCGGGAATACTTCGTCGCGCAGCTTCCGGAACACCGCCGGGTTGCGGAACATCTCCGACACCGGCACCGACAGCCGCGCGATCACCTGCGGCACCATCGCATCGTCACGCAGCACGCGCGCGGTCAGCTCGCCGACGTGCGCCACGCCCAGCGCCTGCACCAGCTGCAGCACGCGCCGCTTCAGCGAGGACGGCGCATACCCGCTGAAATCGTAGCCGTGACGCCGCGCCATCGCCTGGACGAAGGCGTCCACCTCGATATCGTCGATGTCCTCGCGGCCGGCGCCTATTTCTGCAGCCATACGCGGATCATCGACAACAGCTTGTCCAGGTCCACCGGCTTGGTCAGGTAATCGTTGGCGCCGGCTTCCAGGCATTTGTCGCGGTCGCCGTGCATGGCCTTGGCGGTCACCGCGATGATCGGCAGCTCGGCCCACTGCGGCTGGCGGCGGATCTCGCGGGTGGTCTCGTAGCCATCCATGCCGGGCATCATGATGTCCATCAGCACCAGCTCGATGTCACCGTTCTCCTGCAGCTGCTGCAGCGCCTTGTAGCCGTCCTGGGCCAGGACCACGTTCATGCCGCGCGCGCAGCGACTTGGACAGCGCGAACAGGTTGCGCATGTCGTCGTCGACCAGCAGCAGCTTGCGCCCGCCCAGCTGGGTGTCGTCCGACGGCGTGGCGTTGGCGCCGCGCGACCCGATGCTGTGCAGGAACAGGCTGACCTCGTCGAGCAGGCGCTCGGGCGAGCGCTTGCCCTTGATCACGATGCTGTCGGTGTACTGGCGCAGCTTCAGGCTTTCCTCGCGGCTGAGCTCCTGCGCCGAATAGATCACCACCGGCGGCACCGCCACCAGGTTGACCGCCCGCTCCAGGAACTCGATGCCGGAAATGCCGCCCAGGTTCAGGTCCAGCACGATGCAGTCGTAGCTGTGGGTGGCGATGCGCTCCAGCGCTTCCTCGCCGGAAGCGACCTGGTCGATCTCGACGTTGTCGGCCTGCAGCAGGCGGGTCAGCGCCAGCCGCGAATCGTCGTCGTCGTCCACCAGCAGCAGCTTGCGCACGATCTTGCCGGCGACCTCCAGCAGGTGGTCGAACGCGGCGATCAGCGCCTTGCGGTCCACCGGCTTGGTCAGGTAACCGACCGCGCCCAGCGCCACGCCCTTGGCGGCCTCGTCGACGGCGGAAATGAAGTGCACCGGGATCGCCGCGGTCACCGGGTCGTGCTTGAGGTGCTGCATCACCGACCAGCCATCCATGCCCGGCAGCATCACGTCGAGCAGGATGCCGGTGGGGCGGTAGCGACGCGCCAGCTCCAGGCCGCTCTCGCCGTCGGCCGCGGCCAGCGCGCGGTGGCCCTTGCGCCGGATCAGGTCTACCAGGATGCGGGCGAACGCGGGATCGTCCTCGATGGTGAGGATGACCGTGTCGCCGGCGGCGATGGCGTGGCGGTCGTCGGGTATCCAGTCGATCAGCGGTGCGGCGACCGTACGCGCGGGCTGCTGCGCCGGCGGCCGTTTCGCCTGCACCGCGGCCGGCACTTCGGCGGCGGCGCCGGACGGCAACGCCAGCAGCGGCAGCACCAGCGCGAAGCTGCTGCCCTTGCCCTGCTCGCTGTCCACCACCAGGTGGCCATCAAGCAGCTGCGCCAGGCGGCGCGCGATGGCCAGGCCCAGTCCGCTGCCGCCGTAATGGCGGCTGGTGCTGGAATCGACCTGCTCGAACGCCTCGAAGATCGAATCCAGGCGCTCGGCGGGAATGCCGATGCCGGTGTCCTGCACCGCCAGCGCCACGTGGGCACGACCGGCCGGTGCGCCGATGCGGCCCAGCAGCGCGTCGTCGGCCATGGACAGGCGCAGGGTGACCTTGCCCTCGCGGGTGAACTTGAAGGCATTGCCGAGCAGGTTGTTGAGGATCTGCTGCAGCTTGGAGCGGTCGGTCACCAGCGCATCGGGCACCTGCGGATCCAGGTCGATGGCGAATTCCAGCCGGCTCTCCACCGCCATGTGGCGGAAGTGGCGCGTCACCTCGCGGGTGATCGATTCCACCTTCACTTCTTCGCGGTGGATGTCCATCTTGCCCGCCTCGATCTTGGACAGGTCGAGGACGTCGTTGATCAGGCGCAGAAGGTTGGAGCCGGAATCGTGGATCACCGCCGCCGCTTCCACCTCCTCGGCGTCGAGATGGCCGCTTTCGTTCTCGGCCAGCTCCTTGGACAGGATCAGCAGGCTGTTGAGCGGGGTGCGCAGCTCGTGCGACATGTTGGCCAGGAAATCGGTCTTGTACTGGCTGGCGCGCGCCAGTTCCTGCGCCTTGAACTCGGTGTCGCGCTGCAGCACCTGCAGCACGTCCTTCTGCTCGTTGAGCACCTCGGTCTTCTGCCGCAGCTCCTCGTTGGAGGCCTGCAGTTCCTCGGCCTGCACCCGCAGTTCCTCCTCCGAGGCGGACAGGCGCTGGGCCTGCTCCTCCAGTTCGACCGTCTTGCCCTGCAGTTCCTCGTTGGTGGCGCGCAGCTCCTCTTCCTGCGCCTGCAGCGCCACCTGGGAGCGCTGCAGCTCCTCGGCCTGGGCCTGGGTGCGCTCCAGCAGCAGCTGGGTCTCCTCGGCGCGGCGGATGTTGTCCAGGCCCAGCGCTACGGTCGGCAGCACGGCGTCGATGAAGGCTTCCTGGGTCGGGGTGAAATGCTGGAACGCGCCGAATTCGAACACGCCCAGCAGGCGTTCCTTCAGCAGCAGCGGCACCGCGACCAGGTGCCGCGGCGGCGCCTCGCCCAGCGCCGAGTGGATGCCGAAGAACTCGTCGGGCACCTGCTGCACGCCGATGCGCTTGCGCTCCAGCGCGGCCTGTCCGATCAGGCCGTCGCCCAGGCCGTAGCGCAGGCCCAGGTGCTTGCGCCGCTGGAACCCGTAGCTGCCCTGCAGGCGCAGTTCGCCGGCCTCCTCGTCCCACAGGAACAGCACGCCGATGCCGGCGCCGATGCGCGGCGCGATCTCCGACACCAGTGCCTGCGCGTAGTCGCCGGGCGTCTGCGCCGGCTGCAGCGCGGCGCCCACCTCGCCCACGCTGAGCTTGATCCAGTTGGCCTCGCGCGAGGTCAGCGAATTGCGCCGGAACACTTCCAGCGCGCGGGCGATCGCGCCGATCTCGTCGCCGCGCTCCAGGCCGTTGATGTCCACGTCGAGGTCGCCGTCGGCCAGGCGCGTCATCTTCCCGGTGAGGCGGTTGATCGGCGAGACCACCAGCCGCGAGAGCATCCACAGCGTGCCGACGATGATCAGCAGCCCGGCCACCAGCAGGAACAACGAGATGCCATGCGCGCGCGCGATCCACTGGCTCATCGCGCCGCGCTCGTCGAGCAGGGTGTTGACCTCGATGTCGTAGATCTCGGCCAGGGTCGCCGCCAGCGCGTCGCCCTGGCCGGTGCTGACCGCATGGAACTGCCGCCGGGCGGCCGCCAGGGTGTCGCCGCCTTCCTGCGAAGCCGCATCGGGCACCAGGCCGGCCTGCACCTGCGCGTCCCAGCTGACGGCCTGCACCGAGGCGCGGCGGACGCGCTCGTTCTGGATGTCGGTGCCGGCCTTCAGCGCCTCGGCCAATGCCTGGTCGCGGTGCTCGCGCTGCGCGCGCAGGGTCTGCAGGGCCTGCTCACCCTCGCCCAGCAGGTAGTCGCGGATCGCCACCTGCTGCAGGCGCACCGCCTGGATGGCTTCCTCGACGTGACGTATCACCTCGATCTGGCGGCCTTCGCGCCTGCGCGCGTCGTCGTCCTGCCCGGAGGTGCGGTAGCTGACCACGCTGGTAGCCAGGAAACACAGGAACACCAGCCCGAATGCCGCCAGCATCTTGCCCAGCAGGGGCACGTTGTTGATCCAGTTCCTGTCGCTCACTCGGCTCCCCCCCGGATGCAGCCTCGCCACCCCCCGGTGGCGCTTCGGATTTCAGTGGACATCAAAGGTAATCCGGATCCGCCGGCGTACCCCATTCATGATGCCTGTCAGGACGTGACGTTCCTTTCACGGTCGCGCGGCAGCAGCCAGCGCGCGGCGTGGATGCCCAGTTCGTAAAGCACGCACATCGGGATGGCCAGCATCAGCTGCGAGACCACGTCCGGCGGGGTCAGCACCGCCGCCAGTACGAAGATGCCGACGATGGCGTAGCCGCGCCCCTCGCGCAGCTGCTGCGGCGTCACCCAGCCCAGCAGCACCAGGATCACCATCGCCACCGGCAGCTCGAAGCTGGCGCCGAAGGCGAAGAAGATCGCCAGCACGAAGTCCAGGTAGGCGTTGGCATCCGGAGTGATCGCGATGACATCCGGGCGGAAGGTGGTCAGGAAATGGAAGACCGCCGGCAACACCAGGAAGTAGGCGAACGCGCAGCCGATATAGAACAGCGCCACGGCCGACCCCAGCAGCGGCAGGGCCAGGCGCTTCTCGCGCGCGTACAGGCCCGGCGCCACGAACGCCCAGGCCTGGTACAGCAGCCAGGGCACGGCGATGAACACGGCGGTGAAGAAGGTCAGTTTGAGCGGGGCGAAGAACGCGCCGGCCGGGTTGGTCGCGATCATCGTCTGCCCGGCGGGCAGCTGCGAGATCAACGGCGTTGCCAGGTGGCTGTAGAGCGTGCGCGCGAACGGCAGCAGGGCCAACAGCACCAGGCCCAGCCCCAGCAGCCCGCGCACCAGGCGCGCGCGCAGCTCGATCAGGTGCTCGATCAGCGGGCTCTCGTTGAAGCCGTCGCTCATGGCGTGCGCTCCTGCTGTTCAGGAACCGCCGCTGCCTGCTCCTGGACCGCATCGGCGGCAGGCGCCGGCAGGGCTTCCGGCGCCGCTTCGGCATCGGTGGCCGGCGGCGCAGTCGTGGCGGGCGCATCGACCTCGCGGCGCAGCGCATCGACCTCGCCCTGCAGCTGCGTGGCGCCGTCCTGCAGCTCGCGCTCGGTCTGCTGCACCGACTGGCGCACGCTGCGCAGGTTGCGCTGCAGCTCTTCGGCCTGCAGCTCGCGCTCGAGCTCCTGCTTGACCGAATCCCATTGGTTGCGGGCGCGGCGTACCCACAGCCCGGCGAAGCGCGCCGCCTTGGGCAGCCGTTCCGGGCCCAGCACCACCAGCGCCACCACCGCGATCAGCAGCAGTTCGCCGAAGCCGATATCGAACACGCCTGGAGCCCGTGGGTCAGCGCGTTTCGCGGTCGCGCTCGGCCTGCGTGTCGCGGCTGGGTTCGCGCTCGCGCGACTCGTCGTTCAGGCGCGCCGGCGGCGTGTCGTCCTCGCGCATGCCCTTCTTGAATTCCTTGACCGCGCTGCCCAGATCCTTGGCGCCGCTCGTCAGCCGCTTGGTGCCGAACACCAGCACGACGATGACCAGCACGATCAACCAATGCCAGATGCTGAAACTGCCCATGATCCGCTCGCGTTATTCGGTGTGGAGGCCGACGAGCATAGCGCACCCGGCCCCGACGGATGCCCGTGCCGAAGGTCAGTTGTTGCCGTCCAGCGACTCGGTGCGGATCTCGCCTTCGGATACCGGCTGGAACCCCTGCTGCGGCACGGGCTCGGCGGTGGCCGGCTGCAGCGGCTGGGTGGTGGCCTCGGCGCCCTGCTGCGGGCTGCCGGACACGGTG
Source organism: Stenotrophomonas sp. PS02297 (assembly GCF_029959705.1). NCBI lineage: Bacteria > Pseudomonadati > Pseudomonadota > Gammaproteobacteria > Lysobacterales > Lysobacteraceae > Stenotrophomonas > Stenotrophomonas sp. PS02297. The sequence goes on from NZ_JASCOS010000033.1 coordinate 27,198, forward strand.
ACCGCCTGCGCGCGGGGCGCCGACGAGGCTACCGGCGCGGCGCTGCCCTGGGTGCCGCGCTTCTCGCGTGCGGAGTAGGTGGATTCCTCCAGGCGGTCGCGGAAGGCGACCACGTCGCTGGACGGCGCCGCATTCAGGCGGCCTTCGAGGATCATGCGCGGCGTGGTGCCCTGGCCGTAGGCGTCGAGGTTGGCGGCATCGTCGATGGACAGCACCGCGCCATCCAGCGCCACGCCGGCGAACAGGCCGCGCGCGCGCGACCACGACCAGATTTCGGCCTTGAGCTGGCCATCGGTGGCGGCGGCGGCGCTGCGCCCGACCGGACCGGCGGCCACGCCGGCGTCGGCGCCCAGGGTGAACTTGCCGTTGACGATGTTGTCCAGGCTGCGGTTGTTGCGGAACACCAGGATCACGTCGGAGGACTGCACGCCGGCCTGGAAGCCGATGCTGCCGCCGGTGAGCTTGACGAACACCGGGTTGGACCAGCTGCCGTCCGCGGTCTTGACCGACATCAGGCCATGCCCGCGACGGCCGCCGATCACCAGGCCGGCCTTGATCGTGTCGGGGATGACGATGATCGCGCGGCCCTCGTCGAGCAGCTTGTCGGGGATGGCCTGCTCGGGAATTTCCTGGATTTCGCTCAGCACGCGCACGGCATTGCGGGCGCGCTGGTCCTCCTGCGGCCCGGCCACGGCATTGGCGGACAACAGGCTGGCGGACAGCAGCAGGGCAAGGTACGGCAGGCGGCGCATGGCGGACTCCACAGGTCGGTGCACGGAAAGATACGGCAAGGCACCGAGATTGGAAGCGGGGCGATGAACAGGCGAGGAACGAAAGAAGGGCGACGGCCCGCCTCGATTCGCCAGGCCTCCCTGATTCGTCCGCCGCACAATTCCTTCCACGCGGGTGCTTGCCGACCGCCCCTCGACCTCGACCTCGACAGAGCATGTCCGGCCACATCTCCGGCCTGTGCCTTCGTTTGCTGGAATGCATGGGCGGGCGCGCTCGCATGGCGACGACGGCCCGATCCCGGCTTCGGCTCCCTCCGCCGCCCATCCTCCTTCCCTGCCGCCGCCCCTCCACTCGATCCTGCACTTCAGCCACAATGAGCGCATGTCCGACGCCCCCACTACCGCGCTGCTCGCGGTCAATCTAGGCACGCCCGAGACACCCACCGCCCCTGCGGTACGTCGCTATCTGGCCGAGTTCCTCAGCGACCCGCGCGTGGTCTCGATCCCGCCCCTGCTGTGGAAGCCGCTGCTGCACGGCCTGATCCTGCCGCTGCGCGGCGGCCGCTCGGCGCAAAAATACGCGCAGGTCTGGCTGCCGGAGGGCTCGCCGCTGGCGGTCCACACCCACCGCCTGGTCGCGAACATCGCCAGCGAACTGCCGCACTGGCAGGTGCGCGAGGCCATGCGCTACGGCCGGCCGGCGTTGCTGCCGGCACTGGACGCACTGGCCGCCGAAGGCGCCGAGCGCATCGTGGTGCTGCCGCTGTACCCGCAGTATTCGACCACTACCACCGCCTCGGTCGAGGACATGGTGCGGCAGTGGCAGGCCCGTCACCGCGACGTGGACGTGCACACCATCCGCGACTACGCCGACGACCCGCGGTGGGTGGCGGCGGTGGCGGATTCGATCCGCGATTACTGGCGCAGGCACGGCCGCGGCGACCGGCTGGTGTTCTCCTTCCACGGCATCCCGCAGCGGCTGGCCGACGCCGGCGACCCGTATCCGCAGCGCTGCGAGGCCAGCGCGCGCGCGATCGCCGCGGCGCTGGAACTGGGCGACGGCGACTGGCAGCTGGCCTACCAGTCGCGCTTCGGCCGCGAACGCTGGCTGCAGCCCTATGCCGAGCCCACGCTGTGGGCGCTGGCCGAGGCCGGCACGAAGACGCTCGACGTGGTCTGCCCCGGCTTCGCCACCGACTGCCTGGAAACCCTGGAGGAAGTGGCGATGGGTTTCGCCGCCACCGTAGCCGAACGGGGCGCCAGCATGCGCTACATCCCCTGCCTGAACGACGCGCCGGCCCACGCCCGCGCGCTGGCCGCGCTGGCCGCCACGCAGGGCGCATGACCACGCCGTTCGAACTGGATGCCGGCGGCCTGCATGTCGCCGGGCTCCGCACCGGCACCCGCGGCGGATTGCCGGTGTTGGCGCTGCACGGCTGGCTCGACAACGCGGCCAGCTTCGTCCCGCTGGCGGCGCAGCTGCCGGAGCTGGACTGGGCGCTGGTCGACCTGCCCGGACACGGCCTGAGCGACCACCTGCCCGCCGACGCGGCCTACACCACGCCGCAGGCGATCGTGCAGGTGCTGGCGATCATGGATGCGCTGGGCTGGGAGCGCTGCGTGCTGCTGGGCCATTCGATGGGCGCGGCCATCGCCAGCCTTGTGGCGGCGGTGGCGCCGCAGCGGGCGCAGGCGCTGGTCGCCATCGAAGCGCTCGGCGGGCTCGCCGCCCCGGCGGGAGAGACCGTCGACCGGCTGCGCGCGCACGTGGCGGCGCTGGCCGCGCTCGGCGACAAACAACTGCGCGTGTTCGCCGACCTGGCCGCGCCGGTACGCGCGCGCATGCTGGCCAATCAGCTGGACGAAGCCTCCGCGCGGCTGCTGGTCGAGCGCGGCGTGCGGCCGGTCGAGGGCGGCTGGAGCTGGCGCAGCGATCCGCGGCTGATGCTGCCCACCGCCGTGCGCATGACCGAGGACCAGGCGCGCGACGTGCTCGCGGCCATCCAATGCCCGGCGCAGGTGATCTACGCCACGCCCGCACAGGCGTATTTTCCCGAACCCGGACGCAGCCAGCGCGCGGCCCTGCTGCGCCATGGCCGCCTGCACACCCTGCCCGGCCATCACCACCTGCACATGGACCAGCCCGAAGCGGTGGCGGCGCTGATCCGGGATTTCCTGCTGTCCCTGTAATGCGGCCCGGGCCGCCCGGGAAAATCCCGGCCGGCCTCCAGCGGCGCGGGTGTCGGCGTCGTCCTGGCGCTGCGCCGGCGGCTTCCTGCAGCTAAAGAACCGGCGCGAACGGCCGATAGCGCGTGGAGCAAAACGTCCATTGCCGTGAGGCACGACCTCTCCCGAAGGCCGCACCCGACCCGCACATGTCCGTGGCTTTCCCTTTCCCCCTGGCGTCGCCGTGTCCGCTCCCCGCTCCGCTCCCACCCCCGGCAAAGCCCGTCTGCTGACAGGCGGCCTGCTGCTTGCCTTCTGGCTGGGCTGGGCGGCCATGGCACTGGCCCATCTGCAGCCCCCGTCCTGGCGGGCAGGCGACCTGGCCGACGCCGAACGTTCACTGGCGCACCTGCTTGGCCGGCTTCCCGCTGGAAGCGAGCAGGCACCGCTGGCCATCCGCCTCGCGCCCGGCTGCGCCTGCAGCCCCGAGGGCGACGGGGACCCGGCCTGGCGGACGCTGGCCACCGCAATGCAGGCCGCCGATGGCCAGGCCATCGCGACGGAAGTGGAAGACGGAACGCACGAGGTAATGATCCTCGCCACCGGCCATCGTCTGGTCTACGCCGGCCCCTTGGTGCCCGACCCCGCTCTCTGCGGCAACGGCCCGCCCGCTACCCGGCTGCGGCAATGGCTGCCGCAGCTGCTCGCCCGCACCGGCACCGCCCTCGTCGGCGCCTCCTGCGCCTGCACATCGCCCCGACGTCCCTCCTCTCCCAGGTTGCCCCTTCGATGACCGATTCCCCCCATTCTCCCCGGGCCAGCGTCTATGCCCGCGGCCTGGCCGTCAAGGCCGACCGGTTGTTCCTCTCCTTCGCCCTGCTGCTGGGCGCAGGTTCGCTGGGGCTGGCGTTCTGGTACGGGCAATGGCTGCCGTTCCTCGTCGTGGCGGTACCGGGGCTGGCGCTGATGGCCGTGCAGCTGCGCCTGGCCGGCGGCACCCGCCTGGCCAGCGTGACCGTGGCACTGGTGCTGATGGCGCTGGTGGCGGTGATGATCCAGCAGTCGCACGGCCTGGTCGAAATGCATTTCGGCGTGTTCGTGGTGCTGGCGCTGCTGCTGTACTACCGCGACTGGCTGCCGGTGGTGGCCGCCGCCGCCGGCATCGCCGTGCACCACCTGGCCTTCTACTGGCTGCAGAGCCGCGGCCTGCCGATACGCGCCTTCGCGCCCGACAGCGGTTTCGGCATCGTGCTGGTGCATGCCGCTTACGTGGTGCTGGAAACCGGCTTCATCTGCGTCATGGCCATCGAACTCCGGCGCCAGGTCGATTCGCTCGGCCACGGCCCGCGGCGGCTGGCCGAGCTGGCCCGCGGCGTGGCCGAAAGCCGGCCGGTACCGGAGGAAATGGCGCGCATGCGGTTCCCGCGCGGTTCGCTGGCCGAGGCGCTGGTGTTGATGAGCGACCAGATATACAGCCGGCAGGCCGGCGAACAGCGGCTGGCACGGGAGAACGCAGGCATCCGCACCGCGCTGGACGAAGTGACCACCAGCGTGATGATCGCCGACGCCGACCTCAACATCCTCCATGCCAACCGGCCACTGCTCGACCTGCTGGGCCGGGCCGAGCAGGACATCCGCCGCGACCTGCCGAACTTCGACATGAAGACGCTGGTCGGCAGCAACATCGACATCTTCCACAGGCACCCGGCGCACCAGCGCCGGCTGCTGGGCGGGCTGCGCGGCACCCATCGCGCGCAGATCACCATCGGCAACCATGTGATGCGCCAGATCATCAATCCGATCACCGACGGCGACGGCCATCGCATCGGCTACGTCGTGGAATGGGCCGACCGCACCGCCGAACTGGAAGTGGAACGGGAAGTCAGCCGGCTCGTGGAGTCCGCCATCGCCGGGGACCTGTCCGCGCGCATCGGACTGGACGGCAAGGATGGCTTCCTGCACCAGTTGTCGGTGCAGTTGAACAACCTGCTGGACTCCATCGCCGGCAGTGTCGACCAGGTCTCCAGGGTGATGCGCACGCTTTCGCAGGGCGATCTTGACGCACGCATGGAAGGCGATTTCCGCGGCGTGTTCGCGCAGATGCGCGACGACGCCAATGCCACGGTCGACCAGTTGACCTCGATCGTCAGCCGCATCCAGGGCGCCTCGTCGGCGATCAGCAGCGCCGCCGGCGAGATCGCCTCGGGCAACAACGACCTGTCGCGCCGCACCGAGCAGCAGGCCGCCAACCTGGAAGAGACCGCCGCCTCGATGGAGGAACTGACCTCCACCGTGCGCCAGAACGCCGAACACGCCCGCCAGGCCAACCAGCTGGCGCAGGGCGCAGCCGGCGTCGCCTCGCAGGGCGGCGAAGTTGTCGGCCAGGTGGTCGCCACCATGTCGGCCATCGAGGCTTCGTCGCAGAAGATCGCCGACATCATCAGCGTCATCGACGGCATCGCCTTCCAGACCAACATCCTGGCCTTGAACGCCGCGGTGGAAGCCGCACGCGCCGGCGAGCAGGGCCGCGGCTTTGCCGTGGTCGCCTC
>NZ_JASCOS010000034.1:0-31701 GCF_029959705.1 Stenotrophomonas sp. PS02297
GGCCTGCCGCGTGAGCGGCAGGCCCGCACGTTTCACTTCAGCGCGACCGCGGGAAAATCCACGGGAACGTCCAGCGCGACATTGACGTAGTTGGTGAAAAGATTCAGCGCGACATGGGCCATGATCTCGACGATCTGGGCGTCGCCGAAGCCGGCGCTGCGCAACTGTTCCACATCGGCGGCGCCGACCTGGGCGCGCTGTTCCACCACCTTCAGCGCGAAGGCCAGCGCCGCCGCCGTCCGCTCGTCGGCGGACTGCCCCACCTGGGCGGCCGCCATTTCGGCAGGACTCGCACCGGCGTTCTGGCCCAGCACGGTGTGGGCCGCCAGGCAGTACTCGCAGCGGTTGCGGTTAGCGATCGCCACGGCGATCTGCTCGCCGAGCCTGGCGCCCAGGCTGCCGCGCCCCAGCGCACCGAAAGCGCTCCACATGCTCTGCAGGGCGGCGGGGGAATTGGCCACGGCCATGAACATGTTCGGCGTGGCGCCGAAGGCCTGGTGGATCTGCGCCAGCAACGGCTGGCTGGCGGCTGGAAGCTGATTGGATTCGAGGTTGACGCGGGACATGCCGATCTCCTTGGGGGACATTCCGAACCGGCCAGGTATCGCCGGTGCGAGGCAGTATCCGCAGATCACCCGTATGATTGGATACCTTTCATACACAAAAAAGATCAATCCGTACCCATGCAGCCCCCTGCCCCCATCGACCGTCTCTCCAGCCTGCTGGGACGATTCCGCGTGCAGGCCAGGCTGCATCACTCCGGCGCGCTGTGCGGACTCCAGCGCTTCGACGCCAGCGAGGGCAATGGCTATCTGCACGTGCTGCGCCGCGGCCGGCTGGAACTGAGCCATCCGTCGTCGCGGGAGGTTCCGCGCCGCATGCACTTCGACGAACCGACGCTGCTGTTCTATCCGCGTCCGTTCACCCATCGGTTCCACAATCCTCCCGCGGAGGGCGCCGACTTCACCTGCGCGCGGCTGATCTTCGACGGGGGACCGGAGAACCCCCTGGCGCGCGCACTGCCGCCCTTGATCGCCCTACCCCTGGCGCAGGTCGACGGGCTCGGGATGGCGCTGGAACTGCTGTTCGCCGAGACCGACCGCGTGCGCTGCGGGCAGCGGCTGCTCGCCGACCGGCTGTTCGAAGTGGTGGTGCTGCAACTGCTGCGCTGGCTGCTGGATCACCCGCAGCAGGCGGGCATCCGCCCCGGGCTGATCACCGGGCTGTCCGACCCCCGCCTGGCGCGCGCCCTGGTGGCGATGCACGACCATCCCGGCGAATCATGGACACTGGAGCGCATGGCCGGGCACGCCGGCATGTCGCGTACCGCATTCGCCAACGCCTTCCGCGAACGGGTCGGCCAGACCCCCGCCGACTACCTCGGCGGCTGGCGCATCGCGCTGGCGCAGAACCGGCTGCGCGAAGGCCGCCCCATCAAGCTGCTGGCCGAGGAGCTCGGCTATGCGAACCCCTCGGCGCTGTCGCGCGCCTTCTCGGCGCGGGTGGGCATCTCACCGCGGGAATGGCTGGCCCGGCACATGCCCTAAAAGCGCCGCCATCCGGTTCGACGGCGGCACTGCCACGCGCATGGCGACGCGGCCCCCGCGAGTCCGCCTTATTCCCACTCGATTGTTGATAATCATAAAAAGCATATGTTTATCAGCTAATTATAAAATTAAAAGAAACCAGCACCATGATTGATGCCATCCTTCGAGCTGAAGGCCCGTAGGCGTTACCTTTTGCCGCACAACAACCATTCGCTACTACCACAAGCGGACGGTGGAAGTATGGCTGGGTCTAGGACATAGCGGACAGACAGACTCTGGGAGATGTGCTGGGGAAAAAATCTAGAGATTCCACATCGATCATTGCAGCAAACCCTCGCCATCATCAGGCAACTGAGAATTGGGGGTCGCAGGAGTAAACGTCGGAACATCTGTGAGAACATCAATGTTCGGTAGCAGTTGCGGCGCCAGCGGCCAATCGGATACGACACCGCGGACGTCGCCGCCCTCCGGCCAGCAGTAGATGCCAAGGCTCCAGAAGAGGCGTTCAACATGACGACTGAGCGTAGTCACGACCGCAAGGTCGACCGCGCCATCTTCGCCATAGCTCGCCGCGAGATCGCGCCCGAACAGCTCAAGCCAATGGTCGAGCCCGAACGGCGCCAGCCTTGCCGCCAGATCGTCACCGACAAAGGGCTGGTCAGGCGCCAAACCGTCACGATGGCCCAGCCAGTCAGCGACATGGTTGAGTACGGCCGAGACGCATTCGAGTGCGATCAGCGAAACTTCACCGACATCACTATCGTCCGCCATGCGCGCGCGCGCGGCTCCAATTTCATTCCGCGCGAAATCAAGACTGGTGATGACCAGGACGGCATAGTTCTCGCCCTGATCCGGATCGACAAAGGCGGCTTGTTTCGCGCTCCAATAACCATTGGGAGCATGGGCAACGGCGAGGTGCAGTTCTCTGCCCATCACATCGGGCGTGAACGGCGGAACATCGGCATAGCACGTGCCGTGGGCGATCCCGGCCAGCATCTTGATCAGCAGGTGCAGGCTCGATGCACGCAGGTCCGCCTCGTCCGAGGTCCAGGCAGCGGCGATCCCAGCCGCGAGCACGAGATGCGACTTGGGCTTGCCATCTCGGACCACGGTCACCAGCTTGGCTACGCCAATGCCATATCCAACGGCACCGCTTGCCACCGGAGGAAGATCGGGGTCGCCGCGGTCGAGCTTCGCTAGCGCATCGCCATAATCGGCCGCGATGGTGACACCATCGAGATCGTGGAGCGGGATGTCACGCGATAGTGCGCCAACTACGCTCTGGAGAATAGCGGCATACTCCTGCGCCAGCACATCGTCGCCGAAATCATGCAACGTGACGCGGTAGGAAAAGTCCGCCAGTGTAAACGTCCGTGGTTGCGCCCTCGGGAGGTCGACTCTGCCGTGATCACACCGCACCGCGTCCGCGTCATGTACGGCCTCAGTGATCGATTCCGCCAGCGCCTTCGCCGGACCACTGCCGATCGTTGCACTCAATCCTTCGGCATCGAACGCACGCGCGGCGATGAAGAAGCGCTGGCAGCTCGCCGCCGCCTGCGCATTATAGGTCGTCAGGTCGATATCGATCGACGCGTCGCGCCGACCGACTAGAACACGATCATGGGTCACCGGCAACAAGATCAGTTCGGCATCAGCCACCGTCGTGAACAGAAGCGGGGCCAGCGCTTGTTCAGACCCGCGCGCCAGTGCCACGGCATCAGGCAGGATGAGATCAACCCCGGCCTCGATCGTCCATTGGAAGCCGGTGAGCGCGTTGACCCAGCCATGATCGTCGAGCGGCTTGGCGACAATTTCATTGTGGCTGTCTCGCACCCGGCTGGCGAGATCGTTGAACAGCGTGGGGAGCATCGGCGTGAGCGTCGCGACCGCTTGCGTTGCCAGTTCGACACCACGCTCTCGCATGAAGAAGGAGAGCAACCGTTCGCTGAGAGGCGCCGGAAGTCCTGCCGGCACCAGATTCTGGGCGGTGCTGCGGATGGCATCCATCGCGGCGGAGCTGAGCGACGGGCTGCCGATGCCCATCATCGCGCCGAGACGCGTCGGATCAGTCAAGAGCGATTCGATCTCGTCCGTGATGCCGTCAATCCCTTGCTCGATCGTCTGGCGTAGATGCGCGGTGCGCATGACCAGATGCACGGTGATTCGTGCGGCCAGGTCCGGCTCGATCGAGGTGTCGGGTGCTGTCGTGCGCAGGATCGCGACATCCTTGCCCAAATCCTGTTCGAACGCGGTGATCGCGTCGTCCAACGTTAGTTCGCCGGGCGCTCCCTTTCGTGAATAGAACCAGTCTTCAGTGCCTACATCCTTGATGCCGACCAGCCGCGCAGGTCCGCCAGCACGGTGCAGCCAGGTACGCTCGCCGTCCAGCTCAGCAAGAAATCCACGTTGCAGAAGCCGCGGCACGTAATGCTGTCTTTTCCCCGCCATCACTCGCTCAAGTGAGTAGTTTTACAAATAATTTAGATGGTGCTATCCGACCATCAGCATCTAAAATTTCATCGCTCTTTAGCATGCAAATAGTGCAAGAGGATCGACCGTTTGCATAGTCAAAAAATGATGGCGCCCAGAAAACCGGACCGTCTGTACTTGGTCATCGAAGGCTGATCACTGAATGGCCGAAAAGGGTCTCTAACCGACGCAGCGCAAACGTCAGCCATTTTCACGCCACATCTCCAAACCGAACATTCGCCTGAGCAGTTCTTTGTTTCATTGAGACAACCGAGACGTTGAAAACCTGACGAAAATGTTAACTCGGAAACTGGGATTCGGATATTCCCGCATGCCATTTTTTGACCTGTCCGGAAAAACCCCATTTTCCTGAACAACGACGCTTATTTCAGTGCTGCGCACATGAGTACGTGCAACTCAGACTGTAGTCTGCGAAAGTCACTCATTACCCTCTTAACTTCGGCGTGTCGTGCATCCTGCCCTCGCCCCTCTGCCAGCCATAGCTTGAGCAGCCCTGCCACTCGACCAAGGTCGCCATTCACCCGGCCAAGTTCCGCGACTGCCCTGAGGTCGTAAACGGATCGGACTGGGTGATTGAGCCCTGCCGTCAGCATGTAGGCCGACAGCGATAGACCGCCCTGTGCAGCTCGCCCAACAATCTCGGCCTTCTCGGCGTCCGTCACCCACACCTTGATCGGCGGAACCTCTCTCCGGGGCCGACTGCCCAGTCCGTCATTGTCGGTCTTCATGCCCTGAGCCCTCTTTTCGCTTGATTGCACCGATATCGCGGCAGCGATCGTGCGCCCCGCAGGTCAGAATTTCGTCGAGCCAACAGCGAGTAAGGTGCGGGGTTGAGGGCTGCGCGATTCGTCGCGTAGGCCCACAACACATATCTTGCCGTCTCTTACCAACGCAATTTAGCGCTATTTAGCGCAAACAAATTTTTTGCACAGAAAGTTGCACATATTTTCCTTGAGTTGCCTTGAGTTGCACCAATTTGCGCTAAATTGCGCTAAAAACCTGCATGCAGCGCGATACGCGCCCAGCACCGAAGTAAAAATCCATACAGGAACTCCACCCTCCCGAGAACCGACACAGGAGACCCGTGGAGCCCCATCAGCAACTGGCAAGCACCCAACCCAGCCAAGAAGGGTGCACGCCGCGTGGTGAGCCTGTGAGCGCCATTCGCCACCCGCCTTACTTCTTCCGAGGCAACCTCGTCACATAAAAACGCCGAACAAGAAAATCTGAGGGCGCCCCACCAAGGCGCAGCACGCCAACCCATTTACCCACAGGCGAAATACGTTAAAAAGCTTTTAATAATTAAAAGAATAGTTAAAAGCGCGCGCGCGTTACGGTTTTTGAAATCCTTGTACGGCAAGGGGCCGAGGGGTGACTGCGTTCCTGAAAGCACGAAGTGAGCGTTCCTGAAAGCACGTACCAATTGTTCCTGAAAACACGAAGCTATCCACAGAAGGCGTTCCTGAAAGCACGTGACTATCCACAGGTCAGAGCCGCGCCCCGACCTGCCTCGTGCGGCCCTTCTAACGGGCCACGTGACCGTCCCGCCAGAACGTCGCGGGCCTCGGCAATGCGCCCCTTAGAACCGCAGGCATAAACCACCACCATGTCCCGTTCAGCATCAAAAACGATTCTGTAACCCAGCAACTCACCATTCTCGGCCAGCGCCTTCACGTCAAAGCGAAACTTGCGTAGCGTCGCCATGCTGCCACTCTTTTGATGCAGAACAGCCATTGAAACGCGCCAATTCGACTGCGAGCCACAATGCTTTCGGACCAATTCGTAAATGCGACGATCCAACGGTTTGCGTAGACCCCAATAAGCTTTCGAGAGTGTCAACACCTGCCCGGCTTCTACTGAGCGGAATAGCCAACGCGGCAAGTCCACCTCGACAGCCGCCATGCGACCATCGCTGGGGGACTTCTCGACTACACGCCAACCATCGATCAAACCAAAACCGCACCGCTCGCGCTGCCCATTCGTCTCTATGTTGGTCTCAATCACTGTGCCTTTCAGGCGACGCAACATGCCTCCCATGCGCTCATAGGCCCGGCCACTGGTGCCGCGCTCCGTCGCGATTAGGAAGTCATAAGCAGCAAAGCGCACAGTCGGCGTGATATTGACGCCACGGTTCTTGGCCTCCATCAACTGGCCGATGCAGTAGAACCACAGGTCTTTGTCATGGATGATTGCGCAACCACCAGGCCCCGGCATCACAATCACGGTATTGCCATTGTGTGCGTAGGTGCGTATGCGCATGTCACCCGCCTTCAACGCGAAGAATGAATTCTCCAAACTGGCAATATCACCCTTCGGCGGATAAGGCTCCGATAGGAGACACGTAGTGACCCTGCAGTCAACTCGCCCCTCCGCACTCGTATTCGGCACGATGAGCACGAACTAACGGTTCAACTTTCCATTCCAGGACGCGCGGCTTGGAGACCGGACGACTTGCGAGAATCAACCCATGCCTCAACCTCAGCCAAATCCCACGCGACGTTTCTACTGGTAAGTACGATGCGGCGAGGAAACTCCCCGCGTAGCTCCATGTTGTAAATCGTACGATCTGCCAATGGCAGCATTGCTCGCAGCTTCTTGCGATTAATTAGTACCCTGCCAGTTAATCCACTCATGTCCAGACCTACGCATCACATTTAATGTGCCAAATGCTGCCTGCTCATGCCTGGCCATGCATAGAGGAAACTTTAGGGGTGGCCGCTTTCAAAAACCAAACCTAAAAGCCCTAGTCGAAAACGTGGAAACATACAGATAAATAAGCAATTTCTTGGTAGACGGAAACCAAAACCAACGAACTATACCGTCTAGGCAATAATATGAATCAATACAAAACACCCCATCGCAATCAATAAAATATCGACAACTTCAGGCTACAGGACATGCAATTTGGGACTTCTCATCACCCACCCATCAACCATGTCAGCCCAATCCTGAAGCATCGCTGTGCGTTGCTCGCGGTATTCGGCCTTGTTGTAAACAGCCCTAACGCCCCTCTGCTCATGCGCAAGGCACTTCTCGATCCAATCTGTGTTGTAGCCAGATTCGTGGAGTAGCGTACTTGCGGTACGCCGGAGATCATGAGGGCCGAAGTTGGCAAGAGGCCTCCCCTCTTTCTGAGCCAGCCGGCAGGCTAGCGTTAGCACTCTATTGAGCGTGGCACTACTCATCTGCACATCTCCGTCATAGCGTCCCGGAAACACGTAGTTCGAGCCGCCCGCGAAAGTTTTCAGGGCGATGAAGATGTCCAGGGCCTGCCGGGAAAGAAACACCAAATGCGGATTGCGCCGCTTCATCCGCTCCTTCGGGATCGTCCAAAGCGCCTCACTGAAATTGATTTCATCCCAAGTCGCATCGGTCAACTCACTCTTACGCACCATCGTCAAAAGCAGCAGTTTGACCGCCGCCCGGATAGTTGGTGTCGTACCAATTCGCTCCAAGTACTGGTACATCAGGCCGATTTCATCAGGCGTCAACGCACGGTCACGCGGCTCGAACCTAGCAATGGAAGTTGGACGCACCAGCTCGGCCGGATTTTCGACCCGCTGGCCGCGCTCGATGGCCCAGCGATAGACCTGCAACACGATCTCACGGACATGCACCGCCGTTGCTGGTGCACCACGCGCGACGATGGCATCGACCAATGCCCGTAGATCCTCATGGGTGATCTCGGCAAGCTTCCAGTTACCGAATTTGACCTTGAGGTCTCTCTCATAGACGGAGCGGCGCATGTCACGAGTAGAGTCGGCCATTTGGTAGCCACGCAGCCACTTTTCAGCCCACGCCTCGAACGTCTCCGCATCCTTGGTGCGCGCCTTGCTGCGCGCCTTCTCCTTGGCCGGCGACTTACCTTCCGCGACCATCTTCTTGGCTTCATTCAGGCGCTCACGGGCCTCTGCCAAGGTGATGCCACCAACACCATAGCGACCAAAGGTCATCGTCTCCTGACGGCCGTTGATCGCGTAGTTGTAGCGGAAGGAGATGGCACCAGCCGGGGTGACGGCCACATAGAGGCCATCACGATCAACGACCTTGTACAACTTCTCCTTCGGCTTGAGATTGCGCAGCTTGGTATCGGTCAACATGACAGGGCTCCAGAGTCCAGACTGGATGCCATGGTCAAAAAATTGCACTAAAAACCCATTTTTATCTATAAAAATCAGCGGGCTATTAGATGTTGATACCATGCGACAGTCTGCCGAAAGTGCATGGTATCAAGACAACATCATGGCATCAGGGTGTGATGCTACCATCACTCATGCCATCAACTAGAGCTGCTTGCTGGTGCCGGAACATGCCAGAGAATGCCGGATGAAAATCCAAAAAGACTCAGAAAAACATCATCTTATAGAGATTTTTTGCTAGAAATTGCCGGCATGTGCCAGACACTAAATCATTCCCACTCGATCGTCGCCGGCGGCTTGCCGGAGATGTCGTAGACCACGCGCGAGACGCCACGCAGTTCGTTGATGATGCGGTTGGAGACGCGGCCGAGGAAATCGTACGGCAGGTGCGCCCAGTGCGCGGTCATGAAGTCGATGGTCTCGACCGCACGCAGTGCGATCACCCACTCATAGGCACGTGCATCGCCCACCACACCCACCGACTTGACAGGCAGGAACACGGCGAACGCCTGGCTGGTCTTGTCGTACAGATCAGCCGCACGCAGTTCCTCGATGAAGATCGCATCGGCCTTGCCCAGCAGCTCGGCATACTCGCGCTTCACTTCGCCGAGGATGCGCACGCCCAGGCCCGGGCCCGGGAACGGATGGCGGTAGACCATGGTGCGCGGCAGGCCGAGCTCGACGCCGAGGCGGCGTACTTCGTCCTTGAACAGCTCGCGCAGCGGCTCGACCAGTTTGAGCTTCATGTCTTCCGGCAGGCCGCCCACATTGTGGTGGCTCTTGATGACGTGGGCCTTGCCGGTCTTGCTACCAGCCGACTCGATCACGTCCGGATAGATGGTGCCCTGTGCCAGCCACTTTGCATTGCTGAGCTTGTTCGACTCTTCGTCGAAGATCTCGACGAACAGGTTGCCGATGATCTTGCGCTTGGCTTCCGGATCGCTGACGCCTTCCAGTGCCTTGAAGTAACGGTCGGCCGCGTTCACGCGCACGACCTTGACGCCCATGTTCTCGGCCATCATCTGCATGACCTGGTCGCCTTCCTGGAAGCGCAGCAGGCCGGTGTCGACGAACACGCAGGTCAGCTGGGTGCCGATGGCCCTGTGCAGCAGCGCGGCCACGACCGACGAATCGACACCGCCGGACAGGCCAAGGATCACTTCATCGCTGCCAACCTGCTCGCGCACGCGGGCGATCTGGTCGTCGATGATGTTGGCCGCGGTCCACAGCGTGGCGCAGCCGCAGATATCGGTGACGAAGCGCTTCAGCAGCGCCGAGCCCTGCTTGGTGTGGGTCACTTCCGGGTGGAACTGCACGCCGTACCAGCGCTTGTCTTCGTCGGCCATCGCGGCCACCGGAATGCGGTCGGTGACGGCGGTGATGGTGAAGCCCGGCGGCACGTGGGTGACGTGGTCGCCGTGGCTCATCCACACGTCCAGGCGCGGCTCGCCGTTGTGGTCGGACAGGCCGCCGAGCAGTGCGTCGTTGCCGAGCAGCTTCACCTCGGCATGGCCGAACTCTCGCTGGTCGGCAGCTTCGGTGCCGCCGCCCAACTGCTTGGCCATGGTCTGCAGGCCGTAGCAGATGCCCAGCAGCGGCAGGCCGCTGTCGAACACTTCCTGCGGCGCGGCCGGGGCGCCGGCCTCGGTGGTCGATTCCGGGCCGCCGGACAGGATGATGCCCTTGGCGCCGAAGGCGGCGATCTCGGCCGGATCGTGGTCCCACGCCCAGATTTCGCAATACACGCCGAACTCGCGGATGCGGCGCGCGATCAGCTGCGTGTACTGGGCGCCGAAATCGAGGATGAGGATCTTGTCGTTGTGGATGTTGGTCATGGGGCCTGGAGCGGATCGATGAGTCGGGAAACGGGGCGATGCGGATGCCGGCGGCGTATAGAGAAAGAGGAACGGGACACGGGTCCTCGTTCCTCTTCGCTCGTCCCGCGTCAGGCGCGGTAGTTCGGCGGTTCCTTGGTGATCTGCACGTCGTGGACGTGGCTCTCACGCTGGCCGGCACCGCTGATCTTCACGAACTTCGGCTTGCTGCGCATGTCTTCGATGGTGCCGCAGCCCACATAGCCCATGGTCGCGCGCAGGCCACCGATCAGCTGGTGGATGATGCCGCCGACCGGGCCGCGGTATGGCACGCGGCCTTCGATGCCTTCCGGCACCAGCTTGTCGGCGGTGGCCGCGTCCTGGAAGTAGCGGTCCTTGGACCCCTTTTCCATCGCCGCCAGCGAACCCATGCCACGGTAGCTCTTGTAGGAACGCCCCTGGAACAGCTCGGTCTCGCCCGGCGACTCCTCCGTACCGGCCAGCAGGCCGCCGATCATCACCGTCGATGCGCCGGCGGCCAGTGCCTTGCCGATATCACCGGAGTAACGGATGCCACCGTCGGCGATCAGCGGGATGCGGTCCTGCAGCGCCTCGGCGACCAGGTCGATCGCGGTGACCTGCGGCACGCCGACGCCGGCGACCACGCGCGTGGTGCAGATAGAGCCCGGGCCGATGCCGACCTTGACCGCGTCCGCGCCGCAGTCCAGCAGCGCCAATGCCGCTTCGCCGGTGCAGATGTTGCCACCGACGACCTGCACGTGCGGGAAGTGCTTCTTCACCCAGCTCACGCGGTCCAGCACGCCCTGCGAATGGCCGTGGGCGGTATCGACCACCAGCACGTCCACGCCGGCGGCGACCAGCGCCTCGACGCGGCGATCGGTGTCGCCGCCGACGCCCACCGCGGCGCCGACCAGCAGGCGCGTGGCCGCGTCCTTGGCCGCGTTCGGGTTGTCGGTCTTCTTCTGGATGTCCTTGACGGTGATCAGGCCGCGCAGTTCGAACGCGTCGTTGACCACCAGCACCTTCTCGATGCGGTTCCTGTGCAGCAGCGACAGCACTTCGTCCGAGGCCGCGCCTTCCTTCACCGTGACCAGGCGGTCCTTCTTGGTCATGATGTGGCGGACCGGATCGTCCAGCTCGGTCTCGAAGCGCATGTCGCGATGGGTCACGATACCGGCCAGCAGGCCGTCGCTGCCCACCACCGGCACGCCGGAGATGTTGTGCGCCTGGGTCAGCGCCAGCACCTCGCGGATGCTGGTTTCCGGACCGACCGTGATCGGGTCGCGGATCACGCCGGACTCGAATTTCTTGACCTTGGCCACTTCCGCCGCCTGCTGCTCCAGCGACAGGTTCTTGTGGATGATGCCGATGCCGCCGAGCTGGGCCATGGCGATGGCCAGGCGCGATTCGGTGACCGTATCCATGGCCGCCGAGACGATCGGCAGCTTCAGCCGCAGGTCGCGGGTCAGGCGCGTGCCGAGATCGACATCCTTGGGCAGGATCGTGGAGTGGGCGGGGACGAGCGAAACGTCGTCGTAGGTCAGTGCTTCAGCCTGGATGCGCAGCATCGGCATACCCGAGATGTGGGGAAGCGCGTCATTTTACCCTTGTTCGGGCGCCGATGGCAGGGGGCCGGTGCGACGCAGTGTCGCGCCGGCATACGCCGTTCAGGGGTAAGCAGGCCGTGCCACCGCTGGCCGGCACCCGCAAACAGCGCCGCGGCTCATGAGGCTGCCGGCCAGCGGCCGGCAGTACACGGGCCGGTTCAACCCGCCGCTTCGGCCGCTTCGATGGTGTTCTGCATCAGCGTGGCCACCGTCATCGGGCCGACGCCGCCCGGCACCGGGGTGATCCAGCTGGCATGACGGGACGCCGCTTCGAAGCCGACGTCGCCGACCAGGCGGCCGTCGTCCAGCCGGTTGATGCCGACGTCGATCACCACCGCGCCCGGCTTGACCCACTCGCCCGGCACCAGCTGCGGGATACCCACCGCCACCACAAGGATGTCGGCGTTGCGCACCGCCCGCTCCAGTTCGGCGCGCGGGGTGAACTTGTGGCAGCTGGTGACGGTGCAGCCGGCGATCAGCAGCTCCAGACCCATCGGCCGGCCGACGTGGTTGCTGACCCCGACGATGGTCGCGTTGCGGCCGCGCACCGGCTGGTCGGTATGCGACAGCAGGGTGATGATGCCGCGCGGCGTGCACGGACGCAGGCCGAATTCGCGCAGCGCCAGGTGCCCGACGTTCTGCGGGTGGAAGCCGTCCACGTCCTTGCGCGGATCGATGCGCTGGATCAGCCGGTTGGCATCGGGGATGCCCGGCAGCGGCAGCTGGATCAGGATGCCGTGGATCTTCGGGTCGGCGTTGAGCTGGTCGATCAGGTCCAGCAGCTGCGCCTCTGTGGTGCCTTCGGGCAGATCGTGGTCGAAGGCCTCGATGCCGACCTTCTCGGCCGCGCGCCGCTTGTTGCGCACGTATACCGCCGAGGCCGGATCGCCGCCGACCAGCACCACTGCCAGCCCCGGCCGCGAACGCCCGGCCGCGATGCGCGCGTCCACCCGCAGCTTCAGGTCGTCGAGCAGTTCCTCGGCGATGCGGCGGCCGTCGAGGATGCGGGAAGTCGCCGCGGAGGCTTCGGCAGGCAGGGTCATGGGCGTGGGGGCGGGAACGGGTTGGCTATTGTCCCCGATTCGTCGCGGCACGACACCCTGCGGCGCGTCCGCCAGCCGCGATCAACCGCGGTGGGCGCAGAACGCGGCGTAGTCGATGTAGCCCGGGAATGCGCGACCCGGCGCGCACAGCGGGCAATCCGGATCCGGATGCACGCGCGTCTCGCGGAAGCGCATGCCCAGCGCATCGAAGCGCAGCAGGCGCCCGGCCAGGGGCTCGCCCATGTCCAGCAGCAGTTTGAGCACCTCGGTGGCCTGCATCACCCCGGCCAGCCCCGGCAGCACGCCGAGCACGCCGGCCTCGGCGCAGTTGGGCGCGAACTCCGGCGGCGGCGGTTCGGGAAACAGGCAGCGGTAGCACGGCGCCTGTCCGCGGCGGCGGCCGGCATCGAACACGCACACCTGGCCGTCGAAACGCTCGATCGCGGCGTACACCAGCAGCCGCGCATGCTTGATGCAGGCATCGTTGAGCAGGTAGCGCAGCGGGAAGTTGTCCGAACCATCCAGCACCACGTCCACGCCGTCCATCAATGCATCGACGTTGCCCGACGTCACCCGCTCCTGGATCGCCTCCACCTCGATGTGCGGATTCAATGCGAGCAGGCGCTCGCGCGCCGAATCGACCTTGGCACAACCCGTCGCCGCGTCGACATGGATGATCTGGCGATGCAGGTTGCTGCGCTCCACCACGTCGTCATCGACGATGCGCAGCCGCCCTACCCCGGCCGCGGCCAGGTAGAACGCCGCCGGCGCGCCCAGGCCACCGGCACCGACGACCAGTACGCACGAGCGCTGCAGGCGCCGCTGCCCGGCCTCGCCCACCTGCGGCAGCAGCAGGTGCCGCGAATAACGGTCGTGGAAATCGCACTCGGCGGCATCGGCCCCGGGCCGCACCAGCGGCAATCCCGCCGCACGCCATGCGGCCGTTCCGCCCAGGACCGACGCCAGACGCGTATAGCCGGCGGCCAGCAGCGCGGTTGCCGCATCCGCCGAACGCCTGCCGCTCTGGCAGATCAGAACGATCTCCTGCTCCAGCGACGGCAGTGAGAGGGAGGGATCGGCCAGCAGCTCGCCCATGGCCACCCCGCGCGCGCCTTCGGCCATGCCGCCGGCGCGTTCGTGCGCCTGGCGCACGTCGATCACCACCGCGCCGGCCAACTGGCGGGCACGGGCCTGTTCCGGTGTCAGTTCGCGAATGCTCATGGCCGGATTATCGGCCATGCCTTACCCGCAGGTCGGGATTCATCCCGTCATCCGCGACGCATGAAAGCCGCCGGCAGTGATGTTCGACAGCGGCGATGCGGCATTACGGAGTTGCGCGGCAATGCCCAGGCGCATGGCCGCGCGCCAGCCCGGATTGGCGCCAAAACGCCGTCGTGGCGTAGCCAGAAGAGCGGCCGCCGTCGATGGCGGCGGCAAACAGAAGGGCGGCCCTGCGGCCGCCCCTGCGTGATCACTTTCGACCTTTCACGTGTTTCATCAGGCGCCGCTTGGCCTTGACCTGGCGCTCGGTCAGCACGTTCTTCTTGCCCTCGTAGGGATTGGCGCCCTCGCGGAACAGGAAGGTCACCGGCGTGCCCACCAGTTTGAAGCGCTTGCGGAAGAAGTTTTCCAGATAGCGCTTGTAGGAATCCGGCAACTCCTTCAGGCGCGTGCCGTGCACGATGAAGGTCGGCGGATTGGTGCCGCCCGGGTGCACGTAGCGCAGCTTGGATACATGGCCGCGGATGCTCGGCGGCGGGTTGCTCTCGTAGGCGATTTCCAGCGCCTTGTTCACTTCGCTGGTGCTGAACTCGTGCGTGGCCGAAGCGTGCGCGCGATGTACCGCGCGGAACAGTTCGCGCAGGCCCGAACCATGCTTGGCGGAAATGCGCACCACCTCGGCCCAGGGCACGAAGCCGAGCTTGAGCGACAGCAGGGTCTCGGCCTGCTCGCGCTGGTAGTCGGTCAGCCCGTCCCACTTGTTGATCGCGATCACCAGCGCCCGCCCGGCATCGAGCACGGCGCCAAGCACGCTGGCATCCTGGTCGGTGACGCCCTCGCTGGCATCGAGCATCAGCACCGCGACCTGGCATTCCTCGATCGAGCGCAGCGTCTTGACCACCGAGAACTTCTCGACGACCTCGTCCACGCGCGATTTGCGGCGCAGGCCGGCGGTGTCGATCAGGCGGTACAGGCGCCCGTCGCGCTCCAGGTCCACCGAGATCGAATCGCGGGTGGTGCCGGGCACGTCGGAGGCGATCATGCGCTCCTCGCCCAGCAGGCGGTTCACCAGCGTGGACTTGCCGACGTTGGGACGGCCGACGAAGGCGATGCACACGCGCGCCGGGTCGTTGTCCAGGGTCTCGGCCGTGCCTTCTTCCGGCAGGCGTTCGAGGACTTCCGCCAGCAGATCGTCCAGCCCCTGCCGATGCGCGGCCGAAACCGTGAGCATCTCGCCGAAACCGTAGCGCGCGAATTCCGAGCGCACCGCGTCCTCGTCGGTGCCGTCGATCTTGTTGATCAGCAGCAGCGTGGGACGCGACAGCTTGCGCAGCCAGGACAGGATCTCGTCGTCCAGCGCCGAGGTGCCGTCGCGGGCATCGACCACGAACAGGATCAGGTCCGCCTCGGCGGCGGCGGCGCGGGCCTGGCGCGCGGTGGCGCCAGCCAGGCCTTCTTCCTCTTCGGCGATGCCGCCGGTATCGACGATCAGGAACGGATTGTCCTCGTCGAGCCGGCACACGCCGTAATTGCGGTCGCGGGTGACGCCGGGCTGGTCGTGGACCAGGGCGTCGCGCGTACGCGTCAAGGCATTGAAGATGGTGGACTTGCCGACATTCGGCCGTCCAACCAGGGCGACCAAAGGCAGCATCGCTAGGACTCCTTAATTCGCCAACCGCCAGGCGGTCAGCTTGCCGTCCACGTTCTGCACCAGCAGAACGCCGTCGGCGACGATGGGTTGCGCGATCACCCGGTCGCGCCCGCTTCTTTCGCGGGCGGCCAGGGCGCCGTCGCCCAGATGCAGCCAGTGCAGGTAACCCTTGTAGTCGCCGACCACGACATAGTCGCCCTGGATCGCCGGACCGGTCACCGAACGCCGTGCCAGCGCCTGCTGCGACCACATCGCCGAACCGGAGGTCTTGTCCAGGCCGAAGACCGTGCCCTTGCCGTCGGTCACGACGACATTACCGGACGACACCGCCACGCCGCCGCCGCCGCCGTGATCGCGCGACCACAGCGGGCGGCCGCTCGGGCCCTCGATCGCCATGGTCTCGTTCTTGAAGCTGGTCACGTACAGGTTGTTGCCTTCCAGCACCGGCGCGCCGTCCACGTCGGCCATGCGCTCCAGCTCGGTGCGGCCTTCCGGCGTACCGATGGTCTGTTCCCACAGCGGGCGGCCGTCCTGCATCGCCAGCGCGCTGAGCGTGCCGTCGTCGTTGCCGACGAACAGTACGCCCGGGCCGGCCACCACCGGCGCGTTGCCGCGGACGGTGAGCGAAGGCAGCTCCTGCGCGTTGAACCAGCGACGCTCGCCGCTGGCGGCATCCAGCGCCGTGGTGCGGCCGTCGTTGCTGCGCACGAACACCAGGCCCTGCGCCACCGCAGGCGCGGTGATCACTTCGCCCGGCACGCGCGCGCGCCATTTCTCGCTGCCATCGGCCGCGTCGAGCGCGATCACCTGCCCATCCAGCGTGCCGATCACGACCAGGCCATCGCCCACGCCCGGGCCACCGGAAAGGCGCAGCTTGGCCTTCTTCTTTTCCTTGGCCGGCTTGTATTCCCAGATCTGCTTGCCGGTCTGCAGGTCGAGCGCGTGCACCCCACCCTCCACCGCGGCGGCATAAACGCGGCCATCGGCCACGGCCGGAACCTGGCGCACACCGATCCGGCCTTCGCCCTTGCCAACGTTTGCCGACCAGATCCTGCCGACCTTGAGGGTGGGTTCGAATTTGACCAGTTCAGCCGGTTCCAGCGCCTTCTTGGCCTCGGCGTCCTTGCCGGCGAACCAGCCCTTCACCGTCGAGCAACCACTCAGCGCCACCGCGACCAGCGCGATGCCTGCGACATGCTTGAGTTTCATCAGATCTTCTCCGCCGCAGGATCGGCGACGGTACCGCCGGCGTCCATCAGCTTGATTTCGAGCAGGCGGCGTTGCGGAGCGGCCACGTCGAGCTTGGCCAACGACTGCGCGTACAGGTCGCGCGCCTCTTCGCGCTTGTCCTGCGCCACCAGTGCGTCGCCACGGATCTCCAGGCCCGCGCTGTCGTCGGCATTGCCGAGCAGCGCCAGCGCCTCGGCCGGCTTGCCGGTCTCGACCAGCAGTCGGGCGATGCGCTGGTCGATCAGCGTTTTGAACTCGCCCTCGACCTTCAACCCGCGCAGGGTCTTGATCGCGTCCTCGTTCTTGCCGGCCTCGACCTGCGCCTTGGCCAGCTCCAGCGCTGCCAGATCGGCATAGATACCAGCCTTGCTGCCTTCCAGCGCCGCCACTTCCTTGACCGCCTCGTCCAGATTTTTGGACTGCAGGCTGCGGGAAACGGCATCGTAGCGGCTGTTGGCCTCGGCCAGCCTGCCCACCTGCTCGTTCTGCCACCACCTCCAGCCGCCGATCACGGCCAGCGCAAGCACTACTCCGCCAATGATTCCAGCGCCGTTCTGGCGCAGCCAGGTGCGGACACGTTCGCCTTGTTCATGCTCGTCGAGCAGGTCGTCAATCGCCATGCGTAACTCTCGCTCCAATCCTGCCGGGGGAGCCTTGTTGTTTTGATCTGCGCTTGTTTCAGTGCGAAACCGGCGCCACGGAGCCGTCAGAGGATACCGTAAAGCGGGCCACATTATTACCGCTTGTATACGGCGCCAGATCGATGCTGCCACCGTTCTGGCGGAAGTCGACCTCCGAGGCGTTGCCTACTTTCATGCGTCCGACCTGACCAGCCGCATAACCGCGCTTCTCACCGGCCCGGACCAGCGCCTTCTCGACGATGGAACCGTCGGGCGCGGAGACCTCCACCCAGCTGTCGCCACGGAACTCCAGGGCCAGGCCCGGCGATGCCACGGCAGCCTGCGGCTCCGCCGCCTGCCGCGCGAGCGGCGCCATCGAAGCGATGTAAGGCGCGCGCTCGGGCGCCGGGCGCGCCGCGGTTTCATCCGCGGCCGTACCGCCGGCATGCTGCGCGGCCGCCAACGACGCCGCATCCGGCACCACGTCCAGCGATGCGGTGCTGGGCGGGGCATCGCCGAACTTGCTCTGGAAGGCGTACCACACCGGCACCGCGAGCACGGCGGTGATGACCACGTACACCGCCCGGCGACCGAGGCTCTCGGCCAGCCGGCGGACGCGCGGCGTATGCGTATGACTGACCAGCCTGGGCGGCTCGACCGGCGCGATCCGCGCCTGCTGCAGGAGCCCCCCCAAGTCGACGCCCAGCAGCCGCGCATAGCTGCGCAGCTGGCCGCGCACGAACACCGGCGCCCCCAGCCGCTCCCATTGTTCTTCCTCCAGTGCAGCGACTACCTGCACCGGCATGTGCAACCGCCCGGCGACATCCGCCACCGACAGACCCGCCGCTTCGCGCGCCCGGCGAAGCTGCTCCCCGCAACCCACCGCCCCCTCAAAAGCGTTCATACCCGGATCATTGCTCACAATGCATCAGCCCTGGGAATTCGGGGTTGCGCCTGCAGGAAATTCCTCGCGCAACCGCTGCTGGTATCGGCCGACGGCACTCCTGTCGCCCAGCCGTTCTTCTATCTGAATGGCAAGTTGTAACACGGAAACCGTGGCCGGCGCAGCCGCAAGGCGCCTCTGATAGAAAGCCCGTGCCTCGAAATACCGCCCTTGCTGGAACTCGCTGCGCGCCATGGACTCCAGCGCATAGGCGTTGTCCGGCGCCAGCTCGAGCGCCTGCCGCAGATTCTGCCCGGCCCGCTCGCGCTGCCCCGCATCCAGCGCGCAGCCACCGGCGTTGGCCAATGCATCGGCCCGCTGCTCCTGGTAGCCGGGGTCGGCCACCGCGCGGTCGAACCAGACCAGGGCCTCGGCCGGGTGCCCGCTGGCGCACAGCCAGGCACCGTAATTGTTCAATACATCCCCTTGCCGGGGCGCCAGCTCCGCGGCGCGACGATACAGCTCGCCCGCCGCTTCCATCCTGCCGCGCCGCCCCTCGACCACCGCCTGCATCGTATAGGCCGCGGGATTGGCTGGCTCGAGCTTCTGCGCCGAACGGGCGTGATTGAAAGCGGCATCCAGTTCGCCGCGACCGAACCGGTCTCCGGCCAGCCGCAGCAACTCCTGGTAGCGCAGGCGCGTACGCACCTGCCGGTCATCGTGCACGTCGAACGGCTGCGCCATCTGCTGGTCCCAGCGGACCTTGGTCGCCTTGGCGCCATGCCCGCAACCGCCGAGCAGCAGCAGGATCAGCACCAACGCGAGCAGACGCTCAGCCAAGCGCGTCCCTTTGTGCCGGGAGCGCATCCTGTGCCTGCAGCAGGCGATTGAACTCGGCCTGGCGGCGGGTGCGGTCCATTACCTGCCCCTTGAGCTGGCCGCAGGCGGCGTCGATGTCGTCGCCGCGGGTACGCCGCACCATGGTCAGCACCTGCGCGTCGAGCAGGATCTTCTGGAAGGCGCGGATCTGCTCTTCGTCAGAACGCTCGTAGCGGGTGCCGGGGAATGGGTTGAACGGAATCAGGTTGACCTTGCCCGAATCCTTGGCCTGCACCGCGTTATCGAACTGGCGCATCAGCCGCGCCAGCTGGCGGGCGTGCTCGGGCTGGTCGTTGATGCCCTTCATCAGGGTGTATTCGAAGGTCACCGAGTCGCGCTTCTTGTTGCCCCGCAGGTAGCGCGCGCAGGAGGCCATCAGCTCGGCGATCGGGTATTTCTTGTTGAGCGGCACCAGCGTCTCGCGCAGCTCGTCGTTCGGCGCATGCAGCGATACCGCCAGCGACACATCGCTCTCGACCGACAGGCGGTCGATCTGCGGCACCAGGCCGGACGTGGACAGGGTCACGCGCTTGTTGGCCAGGCCATAACCCAGGTCATCGCGCATGATGCTCATGGCGCGGATGACATTGTCGAAATTCATCAACGGCTCGCCCATGCCCATCATCACCACATTGGTGAGGCGGCGCATCTGGTGCGGCACATTGCCCAGATGACGGGCGGCAACCCACACCTGGCCGATGATTTCGGCGGTGGTCAGGTTGCGGTTGAAACCCTGGGTCGCGGTCGAACAGAAGGTGCAGTTCAAGCCGCAACCAACCTGCGAGGACACGCACAGCGTGCCGCGGGTCTTGTCCGGGATGTAGACGGTTTCGATGGCGTTCTTGCCATCCACGCCCATCGCCAGCAGCCACTTGTGGGTGCCGTCGGCGGAGGGCTTGTCAAACACGATGTTCGGGACGACGACCTCGGCATGCTGCTGCAGCTTGGCGCGCAGCGACTTGCCGAGGTCGGTCATCTGGTCGAAATCGGTGACGTAGCGATGGTGGATCCACTTCATCACCTGGTGGGCGCGGAACTTCTGCTCGCCGAGGGTCTCGACGAAGAACTTCTCCAGGCCCGCG
Organism: Stenotrophomonas sp. PS02297; assembly: GCF_029959705.1. NCBI lineage: Bacteria > Pseudomonadati > Pseudomonadota > Gammaproteobacteria > Lysobacterales > Lysobacteraceae > Stenotrophomonas > Stenotrophomonas sp. PS02297. Next base: position 20,228 of record NZ_JASCOS010000034.1, read on the forward strand.
CGATCGAGGTCGAGCAGGTTCTGCTTGCCAGCCGCGGGCGCCGATTTCGGCAACGGCTGGATGGCGGGGGACTGTACGACCTCGTTCACGGCTTCAACCTTCTACTTGCTGCTCAGCGCGAAACCACTTCGGTGGCGGCGAAGAAGTAGGCGATTTCGATCGCGGCGTTCTCGACCGAGTCCGAGCCGTGGGCGGCGTTGGCGTCGATGGATTCGGCGAAGTCGGCGCGGATGGTGCCCGGCGCGGCTTCCTTCGGGTTGGTGGCGCCCAGCAGGTCGCGGTGGGCCAGCACGGCGTTCTCGCCTTCCAGGGCCTGGATCATCACCGGGCCGGAGATCATGAACTCGACCAGCGCGTTGAAGAACGGACGCTCGCGGTGCACGGCGTAGAAGCCTTCGGCTTCACGGCGCGAGAGCTGCTTGTACTTGGCGGCCACGACCTTCAGGCCGGCCTTCTCGAAGCGGGCGTAGATCTCGCCGATCACGTTCTTGGCAACGGCATCGGGCTTGATGATGGAAAGGGTGCGCTCCAGCGCCATGGGAATTCTCCGGATTTGGGGCCGGTCTGGCCCGAGGGTACATGAAAAAAACCCGCGTGCGGACGCGGGCTTAGCCTGAATTGCGGTGGCTAATTCTACCGGGTGCCCCGGGGCTTTGCACAGCGGCAGATGAATGATGCTGCAAAGCAGCATGACGAGACCAATCCGCCGGGCGTAGCATCCAAACAATCGTTTGATTGACTTCATCGCCATGGGCAAACCCGCCAACTTCTCCACCAAGGACCGCATCCTCGGCGCCGCCGAGGAACTGTTCGCCCAGTACGGCTTCGCCGGCACCTCGCTGCGGCAGGTGACCAGCCACGCCGACGTCAACATCGCCGCGGTCAACTACCACTTCGGATCCAAGGAAAACCTGGTCAACGAGGTGTTCCGCCGGCGCATGGACGAGATGACCGCCGCCCGCCTGGACCAGCTGGAGCAGGCCCGCGCCACCCACCCTGGCGACCTGCGCGCGGTGCTGGCCGCCTTCGTCGAGCCGGCGCTGGCCATGGCCCAGGACCGCCAGAGTGGCGGTGCCTTCGTCCGCGTGATCGCCCGCGCCTATGCCGAGAAGAACGACAACCTGCGCAAGTTCCTGTCCGACCACTACGGCCATGTGCTGCGCGAATTCGGCAAGGCCATCGGCATCTGCGTGCCCGGCCTGAGCAAGGAAGAACTGTACTGGCGCCTGGATTTCCTGGCCGGTTCGCTGACCTACGCCATGGCCGATTTCGGTCTGATCAAGCGCCCGCATGGCATCAGCGAAGCCGCCCACCGCAGCAAGGCCGCCTATGAACTGATCCATTTCGCCGAGGCCGGATTCCGCGCCAGCGCGCATGGCGCCGCCCCGCCCTCCTCTCCCTGATTCCACCCGGTACCAACAAAGGCCCACCACCATGTCCAATTCCCTGCTGATCCGCCGCGCCGCCGTGCTGGGTGCCGGCGTCATGGGTGCCCAGATCGCCGCCCACCTCACCAATGCCGGCGTCGATACCGTGCTGTTCGACCTTCCCGCCAAGGAAGGCCCGGCCGACGGCATCGTGCTGAAGGCCATCGCCAACCTCGGCAAGCTAAGCCCGGCGCCGCTGGCCAGCCAATCGCTGGCCGAAGCCATCACCCCGGCCAACTACGAGTCCGGCCTGGAGCAGCTGAAGGACTGCGACCTGATCATCGAAGCCATTGCCGAGCGCATGGACTGGAAGCAGGACCTGTACAGGAAGATCGCCCCGTTCGTGGCCGACCACGCCGTGCTGGCCTCCAACACGTCCGGCCTAGGCATCAACAAGCTGGCCGACGTGCTGCCCGAGCAGCTGCGCCACCGTTTCTGCGGCGTGCACTTCTTCAACCCGCCGCGCTACATGCACCTGGCCGAGCTGATCCCGGCGACCACCACCGATGCCGCCGTGCTCGAAGGCCTGGAAGAATTCCTGGTCACCACCCTGGGCAAGGGCGTGGTGTATGCCAAGGACACCCCGAACTTCATCGGCAACCGCATCGGCGTGTTCTCGATCCTGTCCACCATCCACCATACCCAGCAGTTTGGCCTGGGCTTCGATGAAGTGGACGGCCTGACCGGCCCGCTGGTCGGCCGCCCGAAGTCGGCGACCTACCGCACCTCCGACGTGGTCGGCCTGGACACCATGGCCCACGTCATCAAGACCATGGGCGACACCCTGCCCAATGACCCGTGGCATGAATTCTTCAAGTCGCCGAAGTGGCTGGACGCGCTGATCGCCAAGGGCGCGCTGGGCCAGAAGACCGGTGCCGGCATCTTCCGCAAGGTCGGCAAGGACATCGTCGTGCTGGACCTGGAAAAGCAGGATTACCGCCCGGCCGACCGCACCGCCGCGCCGGAAGTGGTCGAGATCCTGAAGATCAGGAACCCAGCCGAGAAGTTCGCCAAACTGCGCGAGAGCCAGCATCCGCAGGCGCAGTTCCTGTGGGCGACCTTCCGCGACCTGTTCCACTACAGCGCCTACCACCTGGCCGACATCGCCGAGACCGCGCGCGACGTGGACTTGGCCATCCGCTGGGGCTACGGCTGGTCGCTGGGCCCGTTCGAAACCTGGCAGGCCGCCGGCTGGAAGCAGGTCGCGCAGTGGATCGCCGACGACATCGTCGCCGGCAAGAGCATGAGCAACGCCCCGCTGCCGGATTGGGTGTTCGATGGCCGCGACGGCGTGCACGCCGCCGAGGGCAGCTACAGCCCGTCGCGCAACGCCAAGCTGCCACGCTCATCGCTGCCGGTGTACCAGCGCCAGCGCTTCCCGGATCCGCTGCTGGGCGAGAAATTCGCGCCGGGCGAGACCGTGTTCGAGAACGACGGCCTGCGCATGTGGCACGACGGCGACGGCATTGCCGTGGTCAGCTTCAAGACCAAGATGAACACCGTCTCCGACCAGGTGCTCGATGGCCTGCAGGAATGCGTCAGCCGCGCCGAGAAGGATTTCCAGGGCCTGGTGATCTGGCAGCAGAAGGAACCCTTCTCCGCCGGCGCCGACCTGGCCGGAGCGCTGGGCCTGCTGCAGGCCGGCAAGGTCGACCAGTTCGAAGCGATGGTCGCCAACTTCCAGCGCACCAGCCAGCGCATCAAGTACTCGCTGGTACCGGTGGTTTCCGCGGTGCGCGGCCTGGCCTTGGGCGGTGGCTGCGAGTTCCAGATGCACAGCGCCAAGACCGTCGCCTTCCTGGAAAGCTACATCGGCCTGGTCGAGGCCGGCGTCGGCCTGCTGCCGGCCGGTGGCGGCCTGAAGGAACTGGCCGTGCGTGCCTCGCAGGCCGCAGGCCCGGGTGGCGACGTGTTCGCCGAACTGAAGAAGACCTTCGAGACCGTAGCGATGGCCAAGGTGTCCAACTCGGCGGTCAACGCCAAGGAACTGGGCCTACTGCGCGGCACCGACAAGGTCGTGTTCAACAGCTACGAGGCGCTGTACATCGCCAAGGCCGAAGCGCGTGCCCTGGCCGAGGCCGGCTACCGCCCGCCGCTGCCGGCACGCCGCATCCAGGTCGCCGGCGACGTGGGCATCGCGACCTTCAAGATGATGCTGGTCAACATGCTGGAAGGCCGTTTCATCAGCCCGTACGACTACGAGATCGCCGAGCGCATCGCCACCGTGCTGTGCGGCGGCAAGGTCGACCGCGGCACCCTGGTGGACGAAGAGTGGCTGCTGACGCTGGAGCGCAAGCACTTCGTCGAACTGGCCCAGCAGGAAAAGACCCAGGCCCGCATCGCGCACATGCTCAAGACCGGCAAGCCGCTGCGGAACTGACGGAAGACATCGGTAGTGCCGGCCGCTGGCCGGCAACCTCTTCCAAACCCTATTCAAGAGATCACCGCAATGACCAAGCAAATCCAGGACGCCTACATCGTCGCCGCCACCCGGACCCCGGTCGGCAAGGCGCCCAAGGGCATGTTCCGCAACACCCGCCCCGACGACATGCTGGCGCACGTGCTGCGCAGCGTCGTCGCCCAGGCGCCGGGCGTGGACGTCAACCGCATCGATGACGCAATCATCGGCTGCGCCATGCCGGAAGCCGAGCAGGGCATGAACGTGGCGCGCATCGGCGTGCTGCTGGCCGGCCTGCCGAACACGATCGCCGCACAGACGGTGAACCGCTTCTGCTCCTCCGGCCTGCAGGCCGTGGCGCAGGCCGCCGACGCGATCCGCCTGGGCAATGCCGATCTGATGCTGGCCGGCGGCACCGAGTCGATGTCGATGGTGCCGATGATGGGCAACAAGATCGCGATGGCACCGAGCGTGTTCGACAACGACCACGTCGCCATCGCCTACGGCATGGGCATCACCGCCGAGAAGGTGGCCGAAGAGTGGAAGGTCTCGCGCGAAGACCAGGACGCCTTTGCCCTGACCTCGCACCAGAAAGCCATCGCCGCGATCCAGAACGGCGAGTTCAAGGACGAAATCAGCCCGTACGAAATCGTCTCGCACCTGCCGGACCTGGCCGATGGCCAGCGCATCATCACCCGCAACAGGATCGCCGATACCGACGAAGGCCCGCGCCCGGATTCCTCGGCCGAAGGCCTGGCCAAGCTGCGCCCGGTGTTCCGCAACGGCCAGTTCGGCGGCACCGTCACCGCCGGCAACTCGTCGCAGATGAGCGACGGCGCCGGCGCGGTGCTGCTGGCTTCGGAGCAGGCGATCAAGGACTACGGCCTGACCCCGCTGGCCCGCTTCGTCAGTTTCTCGGTGGCCGGCGTTCGTCCGGAGGTGATGGGCATCGGCCCGATCGCCGCGATTCCGAAGGCGCTCAAGCAAGCCGGCCTGAGCCAGGACCAGCTGGACTGGATCGAGCTCAACGAAGCCTTCGCCGCGCAGTCGCTGGCGGTGATCCGCGACTGCGGCCTGGACCCGGGCAAGGTCAACCCGCTGGGCGGCGCGATCGCCCTGGGCCATCCGCTGGGTGCGACCGGCGCGATCCGCACCGCGACGCTGCTGCACGGCCTGCGTCGTCGCCAGCAGAAATACGGCATGGTGACCATGTGCATCGGCACCGGCATGGGCGCGGCGGGTATTTTCGAGGCGCTGTAAGGTTCAGGGCGTTGCCGGTCGGGATGTCGGTGTACTGAAGGACCCGGCGGATGAGGCTGCCCGGGACACGCTGTGAACCCTTCCATGGGGCTCGATGGCGCCATCCATGGCGCCAACGGTACCGGGCAGCCCTGCCGACCCGGCCCTTCCAGCCTTCCCGCGGCGGAAGGGTGAGTAAAGGCAGGGGCCAGAGCCCTTTGCTACGCAAAGGGATCCGACCCCGACTCGACGCTCGCGGAAACAGAAAAGGCAGCCATCGGCTGCCTTTTTGCTTTTGCTCTTGCCCTTGATTCCGCCCTTCCCGTCCGCGCCCGCAGGAAACCTGACAGGCGGGACGGGTGGGCCTTTGCAGGACCGTTGGCGCCATGGATGGCGCCATCGAGCCCCCATGGGTGAGGGCGCTTTGCTTGCGAAGCACTGCTTCGCAAGCGCCCGAACGCACAGCCGCCAGCGGCTGGGCCGGACCCCGGAGGGGGGGGTACGGTGTGTCCTGCACAGGCCCACCCGTCCCGCCCATCACGTATCAATCAGGGCGCAGCACGGAGCGCTTGATAAAACCTTATTCCGCCAGCATCGCCGTCAGTTTCTCCCGCGCCGGGCCAGCCAGCTTCGGGTTGTCCAGCGCGAAACAGATCGTCGCCTCGACCAGACCCAGGTGCGTGCCGCAGTCGAAACGCGTGCCCTCGAAGCGATAGGCATCCACCTCTTCGGTCTTCAACAGCGCCGCGATCGCGTCGGTCAGCTGGATCTCGCCACCGGCACCGCTGCCGGTCTGCTCCAGTAATTCGAAGATCTTCGGGCTCAGTACGTAACGGCCAACCACCGCCAGGTCGCTCGGCGCATCTTCCGGCCTGGGCTTTTCCACGATCTGCGAAATACGACCCTTGCGCCCATCGAACGCATCGGTGGCGACGATGCCGTAGCTGGCCGTTTTTTCATGCGGCACGTCTTCGACGGCGATCACGCTGGCACCGCTGGCCTCGTTCAGATCGGCCATCTGCTTGAGCGCACCGGCGCCGCGATTCCAGATCAGGTCGTCCGGCAACAACACCGCGAACGGTTCGTCGCCGACGACCGCCTTGGCGCACAACACCGCATGTCCCAGGCCCAGGGCCTCGGCCTGGGTCACGAAGACCGCCCGTACGCCCTCGGGCAGCACATGGCGGATCATCTCCAACTGTTCCTGCTTGCCGGCGCGCTCGAGCTTCTGCTCAAGCTCATAGGCCTTGTCGAAATAGTCCGCGACCGCATGCTTGTAGCGATTGGTGATGAACACCAGGGTGTCGCAACCGGCCTCGATCGCCTCGTCGACGGCATACTGGATCAACGGGCGATCGATGATCGGCAGCATCTCCTTGGGGACGGTCTTGGTGGCGGGCAGGAAGCGCGTGCCAAGGCCCGCCACAGGGAAAACCGCTTTGCGAATGCGTCGGGACATCAGTTCCTGCCAGCCTCTTTGGGAAACGGGACAATATTGTTTTTAATGCTCGGCTCCGTCGTTCCGCGCGACGGCGAATACTCGGGTATGACGCTGGCCAGAATCGCCTGCATGGCCTCGTCATCATAGCTGGCTACCGCCTCGCGCAGGCGCGCCAGGCTGCCCAGCACGCGTTCGGTGGAGAATTCGCGGGCTCCGGCCTCCAGCACTTTGGGGTGGGCGGTGGGCCGGCTGTTCTCGTCCGAATACAACAGGCTCTCATGCAGCTTCTCGCCCGCACGCAATCCGGTGTATACGATGGCGATATCGATACCCGGCTGTTTTCCGGCAAGACGGATCATCTGTTCGGCCAGCTCCTGGATGAGCACGGGCTCGCCCATGTCCAGCATGTAGATCGCGCCATGCGAGGAGGAGGCCGCCGCCTGCAGGATCAGCAGGCAGGCCTCGGGAATCGTCATGAAGTACCGGCTGACCTCCGGATGGGTCACGGTCACCGGCCCGCCCTTGCGGATCTGCTCGCGGAACAGCGGAACCACGCTGCCTACCGAACCGAGCACGTTGCCGAAGCGGACGGTAACGAAGCGGGTGCCTTTCTTCTCGTTGAGGCCCTGGCAGATCATCTCCGCATAGCGCTTGGTCGCGCCCAGCGCATTGGCCGGGTCTACCGCCTTGTCGGTGGAGATGAACACGAAGTTGTCCACGCCGCGCTCCTGACAGGCACGTGCCACGCACTCCGTCGCCAGCGTGTTGTTGCGGATGGCTTCGCGCATCTGCCCTTCCAGCAACGGAACCTGCTTGTAGGCAGCCGCGTGGAATACGGTATCCGGGCGATATAGGGTCAATGCACGGCGAGCAACTGCCGGATCGCCGCAGTCGCCCAGCACGCACTCGATTTCCAGGTGCGGGAAATTGCGGCACAGCTCGCTGCGGATGTTCAGCATGAGGATCTCGCTGATCTCCAGCAGCACGATCCTGCGCGCGCCATGGCGCGCGCATTGGCGGCAAAGCTCGGAACCGATGGACCCCCCGGCGCCGGTCACCATCACCGTGCGGCCGCGCAGCCAGCCACGGATCAGCTCCCAGTCGGGTTGTATGGGCTTGCGGCCGAGCAGATCCTCGATGGCCACTTCCTTCAACTGCCCGGGCAGCGTGTTTCCCTCGAGGACGTCGCTCAACCTCGGCACGGTCCTGAATGGCAGACCGGTGCTCTCGCAGAGCGCCACGACCCGCTGCATCCCGGCCGCATCCAGCGTGGGGATGGCGATCACCAGCAGTTTTGCCGCGGTTTCCCTGGCCACGGGAACCACATCCGAGATGGTCCCCAGGATCGGAATGCCCTGCAGCTTGGCGCCCTTCAGGTGCGGCGAATCGTCCAGCAGGCCGACAGGCTCGTAGTCGCCAGAGCGGCGCAGATCCTTGACCAGCGCCTCGGCGGCATGCCCCGCCCCCAGCACCAGCACCCGGCGCGCGCGCGCATCGGAGTGGATCGACTGGTAGTCCTTCCATGCCCTGTAAAGCAGGCGCGGCCCGCCAAGCAAGGCCGCCAGCGCGAAGGGATAGATCGCGAGCACGGACATGGGAATGCCGTCCAGGCGCTTGTAGCTGAATACCAGAACGATGGCGCCCAGACCGATAAAGCAGGCTTTGAAGATATTGACCAGGTCGGTGACGCTGGCGAAGCGCCAAAGCCCCCGGTACAGGCCCACGTAATGGAACGCCACGGCCTGCAGCACCATCACCCCGACATTGTCGAAGCTCAGCAACGGAATGGCCGGCGCGGCATCCAGCATCGCATACCGCGCCACGTGCAACAGCTGCCAGCATGCCCATACCATGATCAGGTCATGCAGCATCACCGCGATGCGCGGGAAATTTCCTGCCAACCGTCGTCGCCACACCGCCATTGACCACTCTTCCTTATCGATGGACTTTGTTCAGAAGAACAGACCAGAGACCCGCCGCCGCCGCCGCCCACGCCAGGGCCGCCAGATGGCTCCTAGGCGAAGGAAGCCAGGTGAAAACATGCATGAGCACGATTCCGGCAACGCCGAACAATGCGTAGCCTGATGTGACCATGACGTGACTGCAGCCGGACTTCACCCAGCGTTGATAAAGGTGCTGCGTATGGGCCTCCATCCAGCGCTCCCCCCTGAACACGCGGCCTGCGAGGGTAAGGCCGGCATCGACGAGGAAAGCGGCCAATGGTACCAACAGGATAGTCCAGGGCGCGCTCCGCGTCCCCAACCCCAGTGCTACCAGCCCCGCCAGCAGATAACCAAGCGCGCCGCTGCCGACATCGCCCATGAAGATCCTGGCCTTCGGGAAATTGAACGGCAGGAACCCCAGCACGCCGGCGGCCAGGATCAGCGCGAGTCCGGCAACGGGAGCCGGCAGCAGCAGGGCATATGCGACCGAAGCCAGCAGCGCCTGGGTCGCGGCCAGGCCATCGATGCCATCCATGAAGTTCCATACATTGATCAGCACGATGGCCAGGAGCACGCTGAAACCTGCCCGCGACGCCTCCCCCGTCCAGTGCCAGACCAGAGCCCCCAGCAGCAGGCCGGCCAGCACATGTACGCCCAGGCGGGGGAGCGCCGGCAACGGCCGGTGATCGTCCCACCAGCCGATTCCCGCCACCATCACCAGTCCGGCGGAAAAGACCGCCAGCGTCGCTGCGGCCTGCGGGAACAACACGCCGACGCCGATGTAGGCCAGCAGTTGCGAAACGACGATGGCGATGCCGCCGCCGCGGGGCGTCGCGACCGCATGGCTCCTGCGCTCCCCGGGCTGGTCCAGCAGTTGCCGGCGCAGCGCATAGCCACGCGCCATGGCCGTCAACAAGGCTGCGACCAGAATGACCGCCAGCAGTCCCGGAACCGTCCATGCCAGCTGCATGGATCAGAGCACCGCGTAGTTCAGCAGGGGCTTTACCGTCCCCCATTCCTTGCAGCTGGGGCACTGCCAATGGTGGGTACGTGCGCCGAAGCCGCAGCGGGTGCAGCGATAGGCCGGATTGCGCACCAGCAGCTGATCGGTGATGTGCTTCAGGTCCTGCAGCGTCGCCACGGGGTCGGCACCCTCGGCGAGAGTCAGGTCGATGAGCGCCGATTCGCCGCGCACGGACGGGCGGTCCTTCAACTGCCGCCCCAGGTAGGCGCGCGCGGGACCAGCCCCCTCCTGTTCTTCCATCAGGCGCGACAGGGCCAGCACCGGGGCGATGCCGCGGTAGTGCTCGGCCATTTCCGCCAGGAACGCACGCGCACCCGCCAGATCGCCCACGTTGCGATAGTTCTTGAGCAGCTGCGGCAGGATCTCGGGCAGGTAGTCGGGATCGTTGCGCGCCGCCCGCTCGAAGGCGCGCACGGCGCCCTCGTCGTTGCCGAAGTCGCTTTCCAGGCGCCCCTCGATGATGCCCGCACGCACGCTCATCGCATCGGCCGCGTTGGCGCGCTCGATGGCCGCGCGCGCCTCGTCCAGCCGCCCGGCGGCACGGTGGCGCTCGGCCAGCTCGCACTCGAACTGGCCGATCAGCTTGCCCATCGGCTCGTCGGTGACCTGCTCATAGCGGGTCGCGTTCTCGATCGCCTTTTCCCAGTCGCGTTCGGCCTGGTAGATGCCGATCAGGTGCTTCAAGGCCTGCGGCGCGCGCTGGTCGATCCGCGCCAGATCGGTGAACACGGTCTCGGCGCGATCCAGCAGGCCCGATTTCATGTAGTCCTCGCCCAGCGCGAGCAGGGCCTGCACGCGCTGGCCGTCGGACAGGTCCTGGCGGTTGGCCAGCCCCTGGTGCAGGCGGATCGCACGATCCACCTCGCCACGGCGCCGGAACAGGTGCCCGAGCGCGAGCTGGGTCTCGAAGGTCTCCTTGTCCAGCTCGGCGATGTGCAGGAACAGTTCGATGGCCTTGTCCGGCTGCTCGTTGAGCAGGTAGTTCAGGCCGCGGAAATAGGTGCTCGACAGGCGGCTGACCTGGCTCTCGCTGTGGCGCTGCCCGCCGCGCCGGCCGACGACCCAGCCGCAGAGCGCGGCGATCGGCAGGAACAGGAAGAACCAGAACCATTCACTGATGAAGGCCATCGTCGCTCAGCGTCCGTCGAAAGGGGAAGGAGTCTGCGGCGCAGGTGCGGTCACCGCGCCCGCAGCGGCCTTGTTGGCCCGCCGGAGCCTGGCATACAGGGGAATGACCATTCCCGCCAGCACCAGCCCACCGCCTACCAGCGCTCCGAGCAGGAGCGAAACGATGATGGCGATTCCAGAGGTGGTCCGGAGCGCCCAGAACGCCAGACTGATATCGACAGGCTGCGAATTGAGCGAACCTATCACCAGACCGCCGACCAGCACGGCCAGCAGAATCAACAGACGGACAGCCTTCATGCGGCAGCCTGCTCCATGTCCATAGAGCCACTAGCTTAACGGCCGTGGCGCCGATCCGCAGCAGAGGGATAAAAAAAAAACCGCCTGGAGCGGCGTTTGACGTCGCTTGCCGATGGCCCGAAGGGGTGTCGCCACGGGTGCAGGCAACAAGGAAACTCAGGCAGGATCGCTTTCCAGCGGCACGACATCGCTCACGCGCTCGCGCAGTTCCTTGCCCGGCTTGAAATGGGGGACATGCTTGCCCGGAAGCGCGACCGATTCGCCGGTCTTCGGGTTGCGTCCCATGCGTGGCGGCCGGTAATGCAGCGAGAAGCTGCCGAAGCCACGGATCTCGATGCGGTCGCCGGAAGACAGCGCGCCGCCCATCATTTCCAGCAACGACTTCACGGCCAGATCGACATCATCGGCCTTCAAGTGCGCCTGGTGGCGCGCAAGGATTTCGATCAGCTCGGATTTGGTCATTGCGGACTCGTCACGAAGGTAGAACCCCGAAGCGGGGGGGGGGGGGGGGGGGGGGGGGGGCGCGGGGGGGGGGGAAGTCAAGGGCGGCGGCGGGTGTTAGATTAAAAAAGAACGA